>CALBKP010000022.1 GCA_937895825.1 uncultured Alistipes sp.
GCTGATTCGAGGCGAACACTCCACAACACTATTTAACCGCGAAATAACATATAGCTCGATACGAAGAGCATTAGTCGTCGTATTTGGTTCAATATCTATCATTGCGCTCTTCTATGTCGCACTATTGCTGTTGGAGCCGAACATACCATCAATTGACCTGCTGTTTGAAAGTGTGTCGGCATTCTCCACTGTAGGCTCCAGCATGGGCATTACACCACTTTTAGGTAATATCAGTAAAGTTCTGTTAGTGGTGCTTATGTTCTTGGGGCGCGTAGGTTTTATTACCGTGCTTATGAGCATACTGCCACAAAAAGAACAGCCTAAATACCGTTTACCAAAAGAGGATATAATAATAAACTAATAAAGACGAAAGCGTATGAAATACCTTGTAATAGGATTAGGAAATTTTGGAAGTACCCTTGCCACCACTCTCACCGATATGGGACACTCTGTCATCGGAGTAGATTGTAATGAGCATTGCATCGAAGAGATTAAAGATAGAATAGACTTAGCCTATATTATGGATGCAACCGAAAGAGTATCATTACGAAGCTTGCCATTGGATGAGATCGATTGTGTTATCGTTGCGATAGGACAGAGTATGGACAGTTCTTTAAGAGCCGTAGCTTCATTAAAAGAATTAAAGGTGAAAAATATCATAGCACGCGCACTTGATACAACACACTCCTCAATTCTTAGGGCTATGGATATTAAGAAAATTCTGATACCAGAGAGTTATGCTGCTCGTATTTTTGCCGAGAAGATACTCTCAAATGATCCAGGAGAGTTATTGTAGGACTTCTGAGAATAGTAGATTTGCTGGCATATTTACCAATAGGTTTAGTTTATCCCATTGGCTATATACCCAAAACGGACTAAACTTATTTTCGCTTAGGCTGCACTCAAAAAAGATGCTGACGAAAAGAGAAAGACGCTCATTCTTCTTTTTTCGCCAGCATTTATCTTAAAAATTCAAAAAATACACCCAACCTTGATTTTTGGGTGTAAAAAAGGGTGTAAATTTCGTAACTACTTGATTTACACCCTTTGTTGCGGAGAGGGAGGTATTGGCTACTTCGCAGCCCTGCGGTCTGCTCCGCTTAACGTCTTTCCCTTCCGCTCGCCGCGGGGGACCTTGTAAACTTCACTGCGCAAGGAGTTGATAAATCAACCATTTTTATTTCCCATGCCTACGTCTATAAGCGAGCTTATGCCATAGGCATAAAAAACAAAAGGTGTCGATTACTCGACACCCTCTTGCTTCGTTTCGTTTGCGGAGAGGGAGGGATTCGAACCCCCGGAACAGTTGCCCGTTCACCGCATTTCGAGTGCGGCCCGATCGACCACTCCGGCACCTCTCCTTGATTGCAACATTTTGTGGTTTTTCAGCGTGCAAATATAACAACTTTTTTCTAATGTTATACCCTTGGCAATGCGTTTTTTTTAGAAAAATTAGATCATAATAACAGACAATGCGGGTAACGTTTATGTGTTACCCGCATTGAATGATATGGTCTCAGGTCGTTACTCGATAACAACCAATGGTTGATCTGCCTGAACGGTGTCGCCCTCAGCTACCAAGAAGCCGAGAACCTTACCTGCATAGTCCGAAGAGATTGAGTTCTCCATCTTCATTGCCTCAAGGATAAGAAGCTCCTGACCCATAGTCACAGTATCACCAACCTTAACCTTGAACTCGATAACGCGGCCAGGAAGTGGAGCATTTACAGCCTTACCATCAGCAGCCGTTACCTTACGCTCTGCGGCAGCATCCTCAGCAGCATCCTCCATAGAGTCTGCAACCTCGATAAGGATAGCATCAGCAGCCACGGTATCACCCTCAGCGACCAAAATCTGCTTAACAAAGCCAGCGTAGTCGGTAGTGATAGAGTTCTCCATCTTCATTGCCTCAAGGATCATAACCTCCTGACCTGAAGTAACTTTATCGCCAACCTTTACCTTAAGCTCAATAACGCGACCAGGAAGTGGAGCACATACAGTCTTACCCGTAACAGGGCGCTTACCAGCGGCAGCAGCACCAGCCTTAGCGCTCTCAATCTCGATGATTACGCCCTCAGCCTGAACAGTGTCACCCTCCTTAACGATGATCTGCTTAACCTTACCTGCGAAGTCCGAAGTGATAGAGTTCTCCATCTTCATTGCCTCGAGAACGGCAACCTCCTGGCCTACTGCTACGGTATCACCCACCTTAACCTTGAGCTCGATAACACGGCCAGGAAGTGGAGCACAGATAGTATCACCCGTGATAGGCTGTAGCTCAACCTTCTCCTCCTTCTTCAATGATGGATCAGCTGCCACCTTCTCTGCATAAGCAGCCTTCTTCACACCTGTAAGATAAGCCTTAGCTACCAAGGGGAACAACTCGAGCAAGAGTTCCTCCTTCTCGTTCTCGGCAAGGAGAACGCCACCAGCCTCCTCCAATGCGGGGTTAGGCTGTTTCTGGTACTTAGATGTATCGTAGGGACGCTCCTCTCTAAAGCCACAAATCTTCTCGCGGAAGTCCTCCGAGATCTTCACAGGAGTACGGCCGTAGTCTCCCTTAACAAGGCCTACGAACTGTGCCGACTTATTTGTATACATAGCACGACCTGCCTTCTCGTCCATAGCGCAGTTGACGGCCTGAGCACCTACAATCTGCGAAGTAGGAGTTACGAGAGGTGGAAGACCTGCTGCAAGACGTACGGGAGGAATAAGCTCCATCGCACGTGGGAGGATATCCTCAGCACCGAGCTGCTTGAGCTGTGCCACCATGTTAGAGTACATACCACCA
>CALBKP010000023.1 GCA_937895825.1 uncultured Alistipes sp.
GTAGAGGTCTGAAATCTTCTGCTCAACGCTGCCAAACTCAGCCTCAGTCTTGGTCATCTCGTTGAAGAGCTCGTTGATACGAATCTCGTTGTTCTCACGGAGCACGTCGAACGAGCCGTAGCGTGAGAACTCGGGCTTAAGCGGGTTGTTCTTTTGCCAACCACCAGTAGCCCACTGATAGAAATCCGCCTTGAGGTCGATTGCCTCATCAAAGTTGTTCTTGTCGATGGCGGGAATTGCGTCGCTCGTCTCGACAGTGTTCGTTGCGCAAGCTGAGATCATAAGTGCTGTCGCAATGATTGAAGTTAACTTTTTCATTATAGGTTAGTTATTGTTTAGGTTTTCTTATTTTAGGCTTACTTGCGGATGGCAGCTACACCAGGGAGTTCCTTGCCTTCCATGTACTCGAGCAATGCGCCGCCACCAGTTGATACGTACGACACCTTGTCAGCCAAGCCGAACTTGTTGACGCATGCTACCGAGTCACCACCGCCGATAAGCGAGTAAGCACCGTTCTTCTCCGTAGCCTCAGCAATAGCCTCAGCCACAGCGCGTGAGCCTGTTGAGAACTTGTCGATCTCGAATACACCTACGGGGCCATTCCAAAGGATTGTCTTGCAGCCGAGGATATGTTCGCGGAACTTAGACTTGCCCTGCGATGCGATGTCGACTCCCTCCCACTCGTCGGGGATATTGTTGGCGGGAGCCTCCTGAGTATTTGCCGTCTCGGCAAAGTCGTCGCAGATAAGTGCATCAGGTGAACGAAGGATGGTGATACCCTTCTCCTCGGCCTTCTTCAAGATCTCGAGAGCCACGGGGAACATGTCGGGCTCGCAGATAGACTTGCCCTCCTTGCCACCTTCAGCACCAGCGAAGGTGTAGGTCATACCGCCACCGATGATGATAGAGTCAACCTTCTCCATAAGTTTCTCAATAATGGTAATCTTAGTAGACACCTTTGAGCCACCGATGATAGCGCAGAATGGGCGCTCGGGGTTCTGCATAACGCCGTCAATAGCCTTTAGCTCGTTCTCCATAACGTAGCCGAACATCTTATCCTGGGGGAAGTAGTCAGCGATAAGTGCGGTCGATGCGTGAGCACGGTGTGCTGTGCCGAAGGCATCGTTGATGTAGCAATCGGCATACGAAGCGAGTCGCTTAACGAACTCTTTCTGCGACTCCTTGACTGCCTTCTTTGCCTCCTTCTTCTCCTCCTCTGATGCATCCTCTGCGAGGCCACGGGGCTTACCCTCCTCCTCGGCATAAAAGCGCAGGTTCTCCAAGAGCATAACCTCGCCAGGCTTGAGGTTTGCAGCCATCTCCGAAGCCTTCTCGCCCATGCAGTCGCCAGCGAATGCTATCTTTACGCCAAGGCGCTCCTCGATGGCGTAGATGATCTGCTCCAACGAGTACTTGGGATCGGGGTTCTTCTTGGGGCGACCGAGGTGCGACATAAGGATTACAGAGCCGCCACCTGCCAATACCTTCTTAATCGTAGGAACAGCTGCACGGATACGTGTGTCGTCGGTAACCTTACCCTCTGAGTTGAGGGGCACGTTGAAGTCTACGCGGATGATTGCGCGCTTGCCCGAGAAATTGTAATTGTCGATTGCAAACATAGTATTATTTTTTTAGTTTAATGTCCAAATTCGATGCAAAGGTACTTAAAAATTTTTAATAATTGCGATTTATACCTATGTATTAATGCGCGAATTTTGGATTTATTATGTACCCACGCTACTTTCGTATGCAATAAACGTGAAATGGTATAAAAAAATGTGATAACATGGGCATCTATTAAGAAAGTTTTAGTACCTTTGTATGATGTATGGAGTGGGGCTTTGGGTCGCTCCGTGGGATATGAACAATAAGTTAAACTAAATAATACTACTTAATTATGGAGAACAATAAGCTTCAGCGTGCAGCCGATAACATCCGTATCTTGGCTGCCTCGATGGTAGAAAAGGCTAAGTCTGGTCACCCTGGTGGTGCTATGGGTGGTGCCGATTTTATCAACGTACTCTACACCGAGTTTTTACGCTACGATCCCGATAACATGGCTTATCCTCACCGCGATCGTATGTTCCTCGACCCAGGCCACATGTCGCCTATGCTCTATGCAGTGCTCTCGTTGGCAGGTAATTACACCACCGAGGATCTTCAGTCGTTGCGTCAGTGGGGTAGCGTAACCCCTGGTCACCCCGAGGTTGATGTTATGCGTGGCGTGGAGAACACCTCAGGCCCTCTTGGTCAGGGTCACGCTATGGCTCTTGGTGCTGCTATCGCTGAGCGCTTCATGGTTGCTCGCTTTGGCGAGTGGATGGCTCATAAGACCTATGCCTTCATCTCGGACGGTGCTGTTCAGGAGGAGATCTCGCAGGGTGTTGGCCGCGTAGCTGGTCACCTCGGTCTCTCGAACCTTATCATGTACTACGACTCGAACAACATCCAGCTTTCGACCAAGTGTGACGAGGTTGACACCGAGGATATAGAGATGAAGTATAAGGCTTGGAACTGGAACGTAATCACTGTAAATGGCCAGTCTATTGACGAGATTCGTGCCGCTTTGAAGGCTGCGAATGCCGAGACTGAGCGTCCTACGCTTATCATTGGTAAAACCATTATGGGATACGGTGCTCGTAAGGCTGATGGCACAAGCTTCGAGAATCAGGTGTCTACCCATGGTCAGCCACTTACGGCTGCTGGTGCCGATATCGCTGCTACTATCAAGAACCTTGGAGGTAACCCTGACGAGCCATTTGCCGTATTCGAGGAGTCTAAGGAGGTTTACGCAGCACGTCGTGAGGAGCTTCGCGCATGGGCTAAGCAGATGCAGGCTACTGAGGCGGCTTGGCGTAAGGAGAACCCTGCTTTGGCAGAGAAGATGGATAATTTCTACTCAGGCAAACTTCCCGAGATCGACTACTCGAAGATTGAACTTAAGCCCGACCAGGCTACACGTGCCGCTTCGGCTACGATGCTTGGCTACTTTGCAGAGCATGTCGAGAATATGGTTGTTGCCTCGGCCGACCTCTCCAACTCGGATAAGACTGACGGCTTCCTTAAGAAGACTAAGGCCTTCACTAAGGGTGACTTCTCGGGTAACTTCTTCCAGGCAGGTGTTGCCGAGCTTACTATGGCTTGCGTGATGAACGGTATGGCTCTCCACGGTGGTATCATCCCCGCGTGCGGTACGTTCTTCGTATTCTCGGACTATATGAAGCCTGCCGTGCGTCTCTCGGCTCTCATGGAGAAGCACGTAATCTATATCTGGACACACGACTCATTCCGCGTAGGCGAGGATGGTCCAACGCATGAGCCCGTCGAGCATGAGATTCAGATCCGTCTTATGGAGCAGGTTCGCAACCACTCGGGCGAGCGTTCTATGCTCGTGCTTCGTCCTGCTGACTCGGAGGAGACCGTTGCAGCGTGGAAGATGGCATTGGAGGAGAAGCGTCCCGTGGCCCTTATCCTCTCGCGTCAGAACATCAAGTCGTTGCCAGCACTCAGCGGCCGCTCACGTCGTGAGGAGGCTATGCAGGCTGAGCGCGGTGGCTATGTAGTTATGGAGGCTCCCAACGCTAAGGTTACGCTCGTTGCTACCGGTTCGGAGGTGTCGACTCTTGTTGAGGGTGCTGAGCAGCTTGCCGAGGAGGGTATCGCTACACGTGTGGTATCAATCCCCAGCGAGGGTTTGTTCCGCGATCAGAGCGCTGAGTACCAGGAGGCAGTCCTCGGTAACTTGCCACGTTACGGTATGACCTCTGGTCTCTCGATGAACCTTCGTGGTCTTGTAGGCGAGCAGGGCTTTATCCACGGCTTCGACCACTTCGGTTACTCGGCTCCTTTCAAGGTGCTCGATGAGAAGTTCGGCTATAATGGTAAGACCGTTGCCGATGAGGTTAAGGCTATGCTTAAGTAATAAGAGTACCTTTGATAATATGTATTAGGCTACCCGTCGGGTAGCCTAATATTTTTGCTATTAAATACTTGCTTCATCTTTGCCTCATTATCTAAAACACAAACAGAGAGCCTTAGAATAGTCTAAGGCTCTCTGTCTATGACGTTATCACTCTGCTTACTGTGCTACGATACCGAGCTCAGCCTTAACAGCTGCTGTGATGTCGGTGAGGGCTGCGGGGTCGAAGTATGCAAGGCCTGCAGCTGCGGGCTGGTCGGCTGTGGTGCTAAAGATTGCCACATAACCACCCTCCGATGCCACCTTCTTAACAGCATCGTTTGCCTTCTCGTAGATAGGGTTCATAATCTCAGCCTCCTTCTTCTGCATATCCTGCTGAGCAATCTGCTGGAAGTCGGCGAAACGCTGCTGGAGTTCCTGGAGCTCGCGCTCCTTAAGCTGGCGAACAGAGTCGTTCATCGTTGCAGCATTCTTCTCATAGTCAGCATAGAGAGTATTAAACTCCACCTGGATCTGCTCAAGCTGATCCTGGAGATCCTTACCATAGGCCTCAAGGTTGGCCTGTGCCTCGGTGAACTCTGGCATATTGGTAACAATTGCGGCCAAGTCAACGCGGCCAAACTTCTGTGCAAATGCCGATGATGCACTTAGCATAAGCACAACGGCAAGGGTCAGTTTAAAAAACTTCTTCATTACAACAATTCTTACTTTATAGTTTTATTCTTATTATGTTTTCTCTTCTTTAAAACGCTCAAGGGGCTCTGTCGTACTCGACTATTTTAGTGCCTCGATGATCTTATCCGTGAAGTTTACCTTCTCCGAGTAGTAGAGCACAGTGGGATTTGCCGAGATGTCGATAACAAGGTCGTAGCCATTCTGCTTAGAGAACGACTCGATAACATCGAACACCTGCTTCTGGATGGGCTGGATAAGCTCCAGACGCTTCTTCATAAGCTCACCGTCGGTGCCAAAGAGCGACTCCTGATACTCTGTAGCCTCAGCCTCGAGGTTTAGGATACGCTGCTCCTGCTGCTGGCGTGCGCTTGCCGAGAGCGATGCGCGCTGCTGCATATAACTGTTGTAGAGCGTCTCCACCTCCTGGAACTTAGCATCCACCTTCTTCTGGTAGTCGGCCGAGAGGCTCTCAATCTTCTGGAGGGCGTTATTGTACTCCGTGATAGACTTAAACACCTTCTCGCTATCAACGACCATATAGTTCTGTGCCGATGCGATGCCTGCAGTCATCACCACTGCTACAATCGCTAATAAAAACTTTTTCATAACCTATTTAGTTTTAGTATTTACAAATATAATGCTTTTATTTCAAATATATTGCCACCGAGCACTATTATATTTCATTTTGTGGCCATTAACTAAAATTGCTGACCCATAACGAAGTGGAACTGCGAGCCGCTGGGCTTTGTAGAGCCGTAAGGAGCATCGAAGCCCCAACCCCAGTCGATACCGAGCATGCCGACAACGGGGAGATAGAGACGCACGCCGACACCGGCCGAACGCTTGATCTTAAATGGTGAGAACTCCTTCCATGAGTTAAATCCGTTACCGCCCTCCAAGAAGCCGAGCACGTAGATCGACGAGTTGGGCTTAAGGATTACGGGGTAGCGAAGCTCCATAGTATATTTGTTATATGCCACAGAGTAGTAGTCCGAGGGGTCGAGTGCGCCATCCTCGTAACCACGCAGGGCGATGATGTCTACACCATAGATGTTGTAACCCGTCATACCGTCACCACCAATCTCGAAACGTTCGAAGCGCGACACCTTGTTCTTGTTGTAACT
>CALBKP010000024.1 GCA_937895825.1 uncultured Alistipes sp.
ATCTACCCTTTAGCGGACAAAGTCCGCGAGCAACACTTCAACAACTCTTTAGCGCATAGCGCGACCAACCCTTAATCTCTCCTTTAGCGGACAAAGTCCGCGAGCAACCATCCTCTCGCCCCTTCCGCTCACCTAAAAGTTCGTCCCGTTCGCCCTGTTCGTTTTGTTCGTTTGTTCGCCCTGTTCGTTGGCAGTTGGGCGTTTTTTTTGTTGTTTTACAGAAAAATTACTACATTTGCGGTTGCATCGCGCGTGCGCGCATGCACGTTTTATAATTATAATATGAAGCGCAGCAGTACCATAGGTTTCGATGCACGCTACGCCCCCGTGGGAGAGTCGTCGCGTGGCAGCTATGCCCGCCTCCTTGTCGAGGCACTTGCCGAGGCGTGTCCGCGCCGCAGCTACCTACGCATGTACACCTCCGAGAGTGGCGATAATGCTGAGTTCAAGCGTCTTACCTCGCGTCATAACGTCGAGGCCATGTCACCCGATGGAGCTCTCTGGCGCAAGCTCACGTGGCTCTGGCGCGAGTGGCATATCGTGCGCGACCTACGCCGTGGCGACGTGGAGCTGTATCACAGCCTCAGCGCAACGCTCCCCTTTGGCCTCGAGCGCAACAACATACGCTCCGTGGTGTCGGTACACAACCTCGATTTCCTCGCCCTCAGCTCGTTCCATAACCCCGTGAAGAATGCCCTGCACCGCCTGGCCATAGCCTCGGCCGTAGGGCGTGCCGACCGTGTCGTGGCGGCGAGCGAGTGCGTCAAGCGCGATATCGTGCGCTACTTCTCCGTCAATGCCGACAAGGTCGATGTCATCTACCGCAGCTGTCACCCACGCTTCGCCGAGCCCCTCACAGCGGAGCATCTCAGCGAGGTAGCCTCGCGCCTCCTGCTGCCCAAGCGCTACATCCTCACCGTGGGTACGCAGCGCGAGTACAAGAATATAGGGCCACTTATCGAGGGCATGTCGGAGCTGCCTGCCGACCTGCACTTTGTCATCGTCGGTGGCGCAACGAAGTACACCAAGCATATACGCTTCCGTATCAAGTCGTTAGGCTTGGAACATAGGGTACATATCATCCACAATGTCGACGAGGAGGATATGCCCGCCATCTACCGCCTCGCCACGCTCTACGTACACCCCTCGCGCTACGAGGGCTTCGCTACGCCCATCGTCGAGGCACTCACCGTGGGCATCCCCGTCATCGCTGCCATGGGCTCGAGTCTCGAGGAGGCTGGCGGCCCCGATAGCATATATGTCGACCCCGACGACCGTGAGGCGCTTATCCGCAGCATCATTACGCTGCTCAACGACGACGAGCTACGCTCGGAGATGGCCACACGCGGCCGAGAGTATGCCACGCGCTTCCGCCCCGAGGTCATCGCCTACAACATACAGAACTGCTACCGACGCATAGGCGTAGACATAGCGGAATAGCAAAACAGAAAAACACGATGCTGGCGTACATGGCTCATAATAAGCATGTTCGCAGTGACGTTAGGAAATTAACACCGATTTTTTAAGGTGATTTAGTAGAAAATAAGTATCTTTGACCGTTTTTAGGCTCAAGATTAAATAGAATAAACGAGAAAACATAATACATATCGTTATGGAAAAAGTTACGAAAATCGTAGTTATGGCCAAGCAGGTGCCCGACACACGCAATGTGGGCAAGGATGCCATGACTCCGGAGGGCACGGTGAACCGTGCTGCTCTTGCCGCAATCTTTAACCCCGAGGACCTCAACGCTCTGGAGATGGCTCTCCAGATGAAGGACCGCATCGGTGCAGCCACCGTCCATGTGCTCACCATGGGACCTCAGCGTGCTGCCGACATCATCCGCGAGGCTATGTTCCGCGGTGCTGATGGTGGTTATCTGCTCTCGGGTAAGGAGTTTGCAGGCTCCGACACGCTGGCAACGTCGTATGCCTTGGCGTGTGCGCTACGTAAGATCAACCCCGACATCATCGTCGCTGGCCGTCAGGCTATCGACGGCGATACTGCACAGGTAGGCCCTCAGGTTGCCGAGAAGCTCGCGCTTCCTCAGGTTACCTACGCCGAGGAGCTCGTTGACATCAACGCCACGGAGATCACCATCAAGCGTCGCTTGGAGCGTGGCTCTGAGGTTGTCATCGCGCCACTTCCCGCCGTTATCACGGTTAACTCGTCGGCCAAGGAGTGCCGCCCCCGCAACGCTAAGCGCGTGATGAAGTTCAAGTATGCGTTGGCTACCTCGGAGCTCGCCACGGCCGATGACAAGCGCAAGGCATTCATCGACGAGCGCCAGTATCTGCACATCGTCGAGTTCTCGGCGGCAGATGTTGACCCCGACCCCGCGCAGCTCGGCCTGAGCGGCTCGCCCACCAAGGTAAAGAGGATCGAGAACGTCGTGTTCCAGGCTAAGGAGGCCAAGACCCTCACGGCCGACGACAACGACATTGAGGCACTTATGCAGGAACTTATTGCGAGCCACACGCTCGGTTAATCGCTTAGAGTAAGACTATGAACAACGTATTTGTATATATCGAGATTGAGGAGCGCGAGATTGCCGACGTATCGTTGGAGCTCCTCACCAAGGGCCGCGAGCTCGCCACAACGCTTGGCGTTAAGCTTGAGGCGGTAGTTATCGGTAAGGATGTCAAGGCTTTGGCTCCCGAGTTGGCTAAGTATGGTGCCGACACGGTATGGGTTGCCGACGACGAGATTTTTGCACCGTTCCGTACCCTGCCACATACGGCCGTTATGGTTGGCCTTATCGAGCAGGAGAAGCCTCAGATTGCACTCTTTGGCGCTACGCCCGTAGGCCGTGACTTCGCACCACGTGTGTCATCGGCACTCCACAGCGGTCTTACGGCCGACTGCACGGAGCTCGTCATCGGCGAGCATAAGGACGCAAAGACAGGCAAGGAGTACGACTCGCTGCTCTACCAGATTCGCCCAGCGTTTGGTGGTAACATCATCGCCACCATCGTTAACCCCGAGTGCCGCCCACAGATGGCCACCGTGCGCGAGGGTGTTATGCGCAAGGAGGCACTCGCCCAGCCCGCCGCTGGCGAGGTTAAGGAGATCGACTGGAAGCCTATGGTTAAGGATACCGACCTTGCCGTGCGTATCGTTGAGCGCCATATCGAGGAGCGTAAGATCAACATCAAGGGTGCATCTATCATCGTTGCTGGTGGCTACGGCGTAGGCTCGAAAGAGGGCTTTAAGCTGGTGCATGAGCTTGCTGATGTGCTTGGCGGTGAAGTTGGTGCTTCACGTGCTGCTGTCGATGCAGGCTTCACCGAGCACGAGCGCCAGATTGGCCAGACGGGTGTCACCGTTCGCCCCAAGCTCTACATCGCTTGCGGTATCTCGGGTCAGATTCAGCATACGGCAGGTATGGATGGCTCGGCTATGATCGTCGCTATCAACACCGACCCCGCCGCACCTATCAACAAGATTGCCGACTATGCCATCACGGGCAGTGTCGAGGAGGTCATCCCCAAGATGATCAAGTATTACAAACAGAACTCAAAGTAACGAAGCTATGGCAAACTTTTATTTAGATAACAAAGATTTGCAGTATCACCTCTCTCACCCCTTGATGAAGAGGATTATCGAGCTCAAGGAGCGTAACTTTGCCGATGCTGCTGAGTACGACTACGCACCGCAGGATGCGGAGGATGCACTCGACTCGTACCACCGTGTGTTGGAGATCGTCGGTGACGTATGTGGCGAGGTGCTTGCCCCAAATGCTGAGGGTGTCGACCACGAGGGCCCACGTGTTGTCAACGACCACGTGGAGTATGCTTCGGGCACTGTCCGCAACCTCGAGGCACTCAATGCCGCAGGCCTTGGCGGTATGACTCTTCCCCGCCGCTTCAACGGCTTGAATATGCCTGTTACCTGCTTTGCTATGGCTAACGAGATGGTTGCCCGTGCAGACGCTGGCTTCGAGAATATCTGGGGCTTGCAGGACTGCGCCGAGACCATCAACGAGTTCGCCACCGAGGAGATCAAGGCTAAGTTCTTACCCCGCGTGTCGGCTGGCGAGACCTGCGCTATGGACCTCACTGAGCCCGATGCAGGCTCTGACCTCGGTGCCGTTATGCTCAAGGCTACGTGGGACGAGGCCGCTGGCGTATGGCGTTTGAACGGCTGTAAGCGCTTCATCACCAATGGTGATGGTGACATATCGTTGGTGTTGGCTCGTACCGAGGAGGGAACGAAGGATGCTCGCGGTCTGTCGATGCTTATCTACGACAAGCGCGACGGTGGCGTTAAGGTGCGTCGCATCGAGAACAAGCTCGGTATCAAGGGCTCACCCACCTGCGAGTTGGTCTTCAACAACGCCCCCGCAGTATTGGTTGGCGACCGTAAGATGGGACTTATCAAGTACGTTATGTCGCTGATGAACGCAGCACGTCTCGGTATCGCTGCCCAGTCGACGGGTCTTTGCGAGGCTGCCTACCGCGAGGCATTGAAGTATGCCGCCGAGCGTGAGCAGTTTGGCAAGGCTATCAACGAGTTCGCGGCCGTAAGAGAGATGCTTAAGAATATGGAGGCTAAGACCCTTGCATCGCGTGCAATGCTCTACGAGACAGCTCGTTTCGTCGACATCTACAAGCAGCTTACGCACATCTCTCACGACCGCTCGTTGGAGCCGGAGGAGCGCAGCGAGATGAAGTTCTACAACCGCCTTGCTGATGGCTTCACGCCACTTGCCAAGATGTTTGCCTCGGAGTATGCCAACGAGGTTGCCTACGACTCTATCCAGATTCACGGTGGTTCGGGCTATATGAAGGACTACGCCTGCGAGCGTCTGTACCGCGATGCCCGCATCATGAATATCTACGAGGGCACCACGCAGCTTCAGGTTGTTGCCGCCATCAACCACGTCACCAAGGGCACATACCTCGAGCAGATGCTTCGCTACGAGGAGGAGCCCCGCTCGGAGGCTACGGTAGCTATGGCCGCTAAGCTCGCAGAGCTCCGCAAGGTTTATGAGCAGGTTGTCGAGCGCGTTGAGACCATCGACAAGGAGGCTGCAGGCTATAAGGAGTTCCACTCACGCCGCTTGGTCGAGATTGCCGGTTACATCCTCATCTCGCACCTCATTCTTCGCCAGGCTACCGAAGTCGAGGCCGACTATCTCAATCCAGCTAAGATATTCGTCAAGTATGCAGCAAAGAAGATTACCGAGGCTGCATCGTATATCAACTCATCTGATGCTTCGGATGTTGAGCTCTTCGCCTAAGAGAGCTTGATAATATAAGAGAGCCCGAGTGTATTCCACTCGGGCTCTTTAGTTAGAATCTCTTGCTCGCGGCTATGCTCTAAGGAATCCTATGCCGAAGCGCTCCACTGCCGCACGCTCCAAGTCCTCGCGCACCGATGGGTCGGCAATCGAGATAAGGAGCTTCGCGCGCTGGGCGAGTGACTTGTTACGCAGGTAGACAATGCCGTGCTCCGTGGCGATATACTGCGTCTGGAAGCGTGTCGTCACAACACCTGCACCCTTCGTCAGCGTAGGCACAATCTTCGAGATACCCTTGTTGGTAATTGAGGGAAGAGCGATAAAACATTTGCCACCCTCCGACAGAGCACCACCATACATAAAGTCGTGCTGACCACCCACGCCCGAGAAGATGCGCTCACCGATACTGTCGGCGCAGATCTGACCCGTGAGGTCGATCTCTATGGCTGAGTTTACGGCCATCACACGTGGATTCTGACGTATGTTCTGTGGGTCGTTTGTCCACGCCACGTCGCGGATGACCACGTCACGGTTACCATCGAGGTAGTCGTAAAGACGCTGGCTGCCAAGACAGAGGCACGCCACCGACTGACCAGGGTATATCTTCTTGAGCGAGTTGTCGATGATACCCTTCTGAATGAGGGGTACCACGCCGTCGGTCATAGCCTCGGTGTGTAGGCCGAGGTGCTTATGGTTGTGCAACGCATCGAGCACAGCGTTGGGAATACCTCCCACACCAATCTGAAGCGTAGCGCCATCGGGAATCTCCGAGGCGATAAAGTTACCTATGCGACGCTCCACGTCGTTGGGGATGACCGTTGGCACCTCCACCAGTGGCTCATCACCGCGCACCATAGCGTCGATCTTCGACACGTGGATTACGGGGTCACCAAACGTGCGAGGCATATACTTATTCACCTGGGCGATGATCACTTTCGAACACTCTGCCGCCGAGAAGGCCAAGTCTGCCGAGATACCATACGAGCAGTAACCCTCCTCGTCGGGCTCCGATACGTTAAGCAGCGTCACGTCGAGGGGTACCTGACCCGAACGGAACAGGAACGGAATCTCGCCGAGGAATGCGGGGATTGTCTGCGCCACACCCTCCTTGATGGCGTTACGCAGGTTGTTGGCAACGAAGAAGCTGAGGGGCTCGAACGAGTCGCGCAACTCTGCCTTAGCATAGGGGGCATCGAAGCGACCGATGGCAAAGGCCGAATATACCTTCACATCGCGGAGCTCCGGAGCACGGTCGGTCATCGCCTGCACCAGCACCTCGGGTATAGATGTCGAGCCCTGGATGAATACCGAGTCACCCGACTTGATAAGTTTCACGGCCTCAGCCGCACTTACTAATTTCATACGTTTATAAGTTTAAGAGGGGCTGTCCTTCGCGGGCAGCCCCAGTTAATTTTAATAGTCCTGCGAGAACAGACGCAGACGCTTGTCCAACTCGTCATACTGGTAGTCCGAAATCATCGACACGCAACCGCGCAAGCCCTCACGCGTACTACCCGTGGGTGCAAGGGTGATGGCCGAGATACCGTAGTAGATGAGCTTGTTGATAAGCTGCTCGCCCGTCATATCCTTATAGCCGAAGGTGAAGAAGAAGCCGTCCGACACATCCTTGTCGCAATCCTTGTCGTAGACGATGTGGAAGCCGTTCTTTACCATGATCTCCTTCACGCGCTCGGCACGACGTGCATACTCGCGTGTGTGCTCCACGTAGTTAAGCTTACCGTCCGATGCTGCACGGAACATAGCCGCAAGGGCATACTGTGCCGAGTGTGGCACGCCCGACGAGAGAACATAGAGGATGTTGAATATAAAGTTACGACGGAACTGACCATCGTTGCCATACTTCTTGGCAAAGCCCTCGTAGCAACGCTCCGCAAGTGCGGGGTTCATAGCTACAACGGCGATACGCTGGCCTGCGTACGAGAACATCTTTGAGCCCGACAAGAGGTGCAAGCAGTTGTTCGTATAGCGTGCCACCGATGGCTGATAGGGGGGCTCGAAGGGCTTAGAGCGGTCCTCGCGGAAGTCCATGTTGAGGTACGCCAAGTCCTCGATGACAACAACGTCATACTTCGTAGCCAAGCGGCCGATGATCTCCAACTCCTCCTCCGTCAAGCACATCCATGTTGGGTTGTTGGGGTTGGAGTAGATCATACCGCTGATGCGTCCCGACGAGAGAATCTCCTCGAGCTTAGCCTCCAATGCCTTACCACGATAGTCAATCACATCGAACGACTCGTAGCGCACGCCCTGCACCTTACACTGCGACTTCTGCACGGGGAAGCCTGGGTCGATAAAGAGGATAGTGTCGCGGTCCTCGCGCATCTGCGTGAGTGCCATGAACGAAGCAAACGCTCCCTGCATAGAGCCCACCGTGGGCACGAAGCACATGGGCGGGATGTCGAGGTTGATAAATGCCTTCACGAAGCGCGATGCCTCCTTCGTGAGGGGCTCAATACCCGTGATAAGTGGGTACTTCGAGCCTACGCCAGCAAGCAGAGCCTCGTGCTCAGCCTCGATGCCTATCTGCTCGGCGGGGAGTCCAGGCTCGCCAATCTCCATGCGGATATACTCCACGCCCGTCTTAGCCTCGATATCCTTAACGACGCTCACAAACTGGCGGATAGATGCTGCACCCAGCTCCTTAGCATTGCGCAAACCATTGGCAATACAGATGTTATCTACGGTCTGTTTATCTAATGGACGCTCCATAGTTCACTTCGTAATAGAGTTATTGTAACCAGCGCGTACGGCTGCGAGGTTCTTCTCGATGACCTCCTCGCCCTTACGTGCGAAGATGCGGCGGATGCCAGCCTCGATCTTCTCAAACTCGATGTCGAGCATAGGGATAGCAGCACCCAGGAGCACCATGTTTGCTGCCTGCAGCGGAGCACCAGCATCCTTAGCGAGCTGCTCAACGTTGAGCGACACGCAGTTAGGCAACGCTGCGAGGTGCTTGTTTAGCTCCTCCTCGTTGGGGTAGTTAGGGATGTTGACAAAGGGCACGTTTGATGTTACCACCCAGCCATCCTTCTTCAGATACTCCAAGTAGCGCAAAGCCTCCATAGGCTCCAACGAGATGATGATGTCGGCACCACCCTTAGCGATAAGGTCCGAGGCGATAGGCTCGGTAGAGAGGCGCAAGTTACTCTGCACATCGCCACCACGCTGGCTCATACCGTGAACCTCAGCCTGCTTGATGTTCCAACCCTCGGCCATGGCTGCCTCGCCGATGACCGTTGCGATCGACAGAATACCCTGTCCGCCGACGCCTGCCAAAATGATATCTTTTTTCATTGTTGTTCCTTGTTTTTAGTTAGCAATAGCGGACGTTACTCCTTCTTAGCAGCTGCGGCGCGAGCCTTAGCGTGACGCTTAGCTGTCTGGATACACTCTCGGCGAGGTATAACGACAGATACACCCTTGTACTCGATCTCCTCGCGAAGGATATTCTTAATCTCCTCCATATTCTTAGGCAGGGGCACCACCACGCGTACATGGTCGGGGTGAACACCTACACCACGGCAGATATCTTCCAACTTACCAGTACCTGCTGAGTTCTGACCTCCGGTCATACCCGTAGTGAGGTTATCCGAGATGATTACAACAACGTTAGCGTTCGAGTTCACGCAGTCCAAAAGACCAGTTATACCCGAGTGTGTGAATGTAGAGTCACCGATAACAGCAAATGCGGGGAACTGGCCAGCGTCCGAAGCACCCTTAGCCATGGTGATTGAAGCACCCATCTCAACGCATGCGTGCAAAGCCTGGAATGGAGGCAACGCACCGAGCGTGTAGCAACCGATGTCACCAAAGATGCGGGGATTCTCATACTCGGCAGCCACCTCGTTCAGAGCCTTGTACATATCTCTGTGGCCGCAACCCTGGCACAAGGCGGGTGGACGTGCTACAACGATGTCGTCAGCCTCGAGGTTCTCCAAAGCCTCCATGCCGAGCGACTTACGTACCGAGTCGGGAGTGAGCTCACCAACACGTGGAAGGTCTCCTGTCAAGCGACCCTTAACCTCCACGCTTGAAGGTACGATGGCGCGAACCATCTCCTCAACCACGGGCTGTCCCTCCTCCATGACGAGGATCTCCTTAGCGCCATCCTCGACCATCTTCTCGATAAGGGCGACGGGCAATGGATACTGCGACACCTTGAGTACGCTGCGCTCCTCGCAGTTAGCCACATTCTCCATGTAGTAGTTGTAGGCAATACCTGTGCATATAACACCGCGCTCGGGCGTAGTACCCTTGCGGTAGAAGTTATACTTAGACTCTACGGCAGCCTTCTGAAGGTCGTCCTGCTGAGCGAGAAGCTCGACATAACGCTTCTTTGCAAAGGCGGGCAACAGAATCCAACGACGTACATCCTCTGGACGGCAGATGTCGTTCTGCTTGCGCGGCTCGTCGGTGAGCGTCACCACGGCGCGTGAGTGAGCCATACGTGTAGTTACGCGCATCAGTACGGGGAGCTTAACAGCCTCCGAGAGCTCGAATGCAGCGCGCGTCATATCGTAAGCCTCCTGCTGTGATGAGGGCTCGAAGATGGGCATAAGTGCGAACTTGCCATAGAAACGAGAGTCCTGCTCGTTCTGTGATGAGTGCATCGAAGGGTCGTCGGCAGCAACCACCACCAAGCCACCATTCACACCCGTCATTGCCGAGTTAACGAATGGGTCAGCAGCAACGTTCATACCAACGTGCTTCATACATACAAGGGCACGCTTACCCATGTACGACATACCGAGAGCACCCTCCATGGCGGTCTTCTCGTTAGTAGCCCAGCGGCAGAAGATCTTGTCTGCAGCCTCGCCACGCTTCTCCTCGCGGAGCTGAATGAACTCTGTAATTTCGGTTGACGGCGTACCGGGATATGCATAAACACCCGACAGACCAGCGTCAATAGCGGCCTGAGCAATAGCCTCGTCACCGAGAAGTAATCTTTTCATAATTGTTTATTGTTTTAGGTTTGTTTTGTTTGCTCTTTTATTTGCGCATTTTCGCATCTTCAAAGATATGAATAATTTTTTAGACCACGAAATTTTTTAGGCTAAATTTTCGCACATGCCACATTCTCGCGTGCAAGTGTTGGTAGTTAACGAATAGTTTTGTAACTTCGTAGCCTAAACAACAAATCATGAGATATGAAGAGAATAGATTGGTTACTAAGCCTTATTTTGGGACTATGTTTCGTCGCTTGTGAGAGCGACCCCACGCCTGCGCCTCAGCCTACACCTGGTGATGGACAGTCGCTTAGCTTTACTACGGAGATTGTCTCTACCACTCGAACGACGATGACCTTCAACGTTATCCCCTCCGACCCCGAGGCCTATTACTACTGCTTCGTTGCCGACCGCGAGACTGTCGAGGAGTACACCAAGGATAAGTACCTCGCCGCAGTCATCTGCCAGCAGATTGGCGACGCTGCCTACGACGAGGGTAAGACCTTCGAGGAGTATATGGCCGCCACGGTCGACCGCGGCAATGTCGAGGGTGGAACGTTCTCAGGACTTACGATGGACACGGAGTACTACCTCTTAGTCTTTGGTGTCGATGCTGAGAAGGGCTATGAGGTTACTACCGAGCTACATAAGACCCTCTTTAAAACTGCCGCTGTCGAGACTCTTGACTGCAGCTTCGAGGTGACAACAACGGTTGTGGATAATAGCGTCACGTTCGATGTCGTACCCTCGGACAAGGATACCTACTGGTATCTATGTACCCTTAGGCGCGCTCAGTACGACAATTACACGAGCGACGAGGATGGCTACGGCATGACTGAGGATTACTTCTACCAGTACTACCTCCAGCAGGATATCAACGCCTACCTGGAGGCGGGCTATACCACCGAGCAGATTATCGCTGAGCTGATGCATCGTGGCGACCTTACGCTCGAGGCTAAGGGTTTGGCAGCCAACACCGAATACATCTACCTTATCGCCGCTCTCTCGATCGACGGCGAGGGCATCACCATACGCACGGGTGTCACCTCGGGCTACTACACCACGGGTGATGTCGCCAAGTCGGAGATGACCTTCGAAATCGAGGTTTGGGACATCGAGCAGATGGCCGCCTCGGTACGTATCACCCCCTCGAACAACGCCGACCTATACTGCGCCCTTATCCAGCCGTGGGATGGCGTGAGTACGGCCGACGAGGTCATGCACCAGATTGTCGACCAGTGGGGTGGTTGGATGGATATTATGGCCAACGACCGCGGTCAGGTGGAGCACTCGGGTAACAATAAATTTAAGCTCCCCGCGGCCGATACGCAGTATTATGTTATCGCCTTTGGTTACGCTGGTGGCATCACTACCGATGCTTATATGGCAACGTTCCGCACGCTTCCTGGTGGCAGTGTTGAGGATGTGCAGTTCGAGATAAAAACGTCGAACATAGGTAATTACGGTTTCAGTATGACCGTCATGTCGTCAGATCCCACGATCTACTACATTCCTGGCGTGTGCATGGCAGGGGAGTATGACGAGGCGGAGTACATGGCTATGGAGGAGGAGATCTTCAACTACTTCTACTCGGGCTCCAAGGATTTCAACCCGAGCATCACCGTTGCCGAGGTTCTCGACCAATATTACTACAATGGCAACTCTTCGTTGCAGATCTCTGGCGTGCTCCCCGATACGGAGTATATGGGCTACATCTACGTCCTCGACACCGCCACTGGTAAGGTTGTTAAGTGCTTTACATTCGATAATATAGCTCGTACACTCACGCTTGGCAACATCGCTCCGCAGGTTGAGCTCGTGGGCTACTACTCGGGCGATGAGGAGGGTGGCTCAATCTTTGGTCAGCCTGCAGCCACAGCGGGCAAGGCTATCACCGTCGTTAAATATACCAACCTCGATGGTGCTCGTACCCTCTTTACCACGATGATCGAGGGCGACTGCACAAACTCTGTCGCCTACTCCGATGCCGACATCTGGGATATAGCCTACGGCTACTGGAACACGTGCAACATAGCTCAGCCATACTCGTTCTATACCGCCGAGTGGAATGTCGAGCAGACGGCACTGGCCTACGCTACCGATATGGAGGGACGAATGGGTGCTGTCGGTCGCCTCTACACCCAGCCTACGGCCGACACGAAGAGCCCTATTTCGGAGCTTAAGACGCTTGTCGATAGTCTAAACGAGGAGTCTGAGGCTTCAGCACTTGCCCTGCCTTCGTCTCTTGTTGTTGATCCCGATGCAGTCCCCATGCAACGTAAGCTCCGCGCTACGATTGTTCCTGTGGAGTAAATCTGCAGGGCCACATAAAAAGAGAAATCCCCGAAATTTCGGGGATTTCTCTTTTGTTGCTCACTATCTATGCTTGACCCTTGTGTCCAAATGGATCGAGCATCTGTTTTGCGGGGATGTTGATCTTGCCGAAGTTGCTCTCGTAGCGTGTGATGTTCTCCTGGAGTGATAGTAGCAGTCGCTTAGCGTGCTCTGGTGTGAGCACCACGCGGCTCTTAACGCGTGCCTTAGGAAGACCAGGTAGCATCGTTGCAAAGTCGAGGATGAACTCCGATGTTGAGTGTGCGATGATTGCCAAGTTGCAATAGTTGCCCTGAGCAATCTGCTCGTCAAGCTGTATCTCTATGCCCTGTTTCTTGTTCTCGTTCATGGTATTAAAAGTGTTTAAGGATTAAATAACCTCGTAAAGGTAAGAATTATTTTCAGAAACTCCAAATTTAGGCTTTCGATATGGCTTGAGCGTTTGGACTTTGGGTGGCGTATATATAGGCTCCGTTTGGTGATGTGCGACGCGCCTATTTTGGAGATATTTTGCTTAATTTATATTTGTATAATATCAAATATATGGCAAAAATTTTGTATCTTTGCACCGCCCTATTTGCCTACGTGTAGTGAGGTTGTATATTGTCCTCGTCGGTGGCAATAAATCGGGGCTGAAGATAGTGATATTATGATTGTCGAGATACTACAAATATTATTCAGTGGACTATGTGTTGGTCTGGCATCGTCGGTGACTGTTGGCCCTGTTGCTGTGCTATGCATACAGCGCACGCTTAGCAAGGGTCATCTTGCAGGTATGATCTCGGGCTTGGGCATCGCATGTGCCGATACTATTATGGCCATCCTCGCCTTCACGGTCTACGCACTTTTGAAGAGCTATATCGACGAGTATAGTACCGCTATACAGCTCTGCGGTGGTGTATTCGTTGTTATTGTCGGTATCTTTATCTTTTTCAAAAACCCAGTGCCTCAGATACGCAAGAACCGTGCTGGCCACAGCGCCTTGTGGCAGGATTTTGCCTCAATGTTCGGCTTCACGCTTGCAAACTTTGTGGTCATCATCCCCTATATCTTGGCCTTCTTCACGATGTTTAATATTGACCTTGCGGAGTCGACACCTGCGGCTGCGGAGTCTGCGGGACTTGTTGTGAAGAGCGCTCCTGCTATTAGCCGTATGATGCGTAACGTGTTGGTCTTGGGCGGCTTCCTACTTGGCGCAGTGCTCTGGTGGGTTGCTCTCACGTCGCTGATTAATATCTTTCGCAAGGGCTTTCGCCCGCGCCACATGCTCACGATCAACCACATCGCTGGCATCATCATCAGCACACTGGGTCTCTACACCCTTATTTCGGTATTAATAAGCTAACATACAATGGATAACAAGAGGATTATCATCGCTATCGACGGTCACTCGTCGTGTGGAAAGAGTACGTTTGCCAAAGCTATTGCGGCACGTTTGGGCTATATCTTTATCGATACTGGCGCTATGTACCGTGCTGTTACGCTCTACGCCCTGGAGCATGGTGCTATACACTCTGGCATCGTCGAGGAGGCCGAGGTCGCGGCTATGCTCAAGGATATAAACATAGACTTCCGTTTCAATCCCCAGCGTGGTGCCAGTGATATATACGTTAATGGCGACCTTGTCGAGGGTAAGATTCGCACTATCGAGGTGAGCAACTGCGTGAGCGCTGTTAGCTCTATTGCTGCCGTCAGGGAGAAGCTCGTTACCATGCAGCAGGAGATGGGTCTTAAGCGTGGTGTGGTGATGGATGGCCGTGATATCGGCACTGTGGTATTCCCCGAGGCTGAGCTCAAGATATATATGACGGCCGATGCGATGGTACGTGCCGAGCGTCGCTTCAAGGAGCTTACCGAGAAAGGCGATAAGGTTACGCTTGAGGAGATCTACGAGAATGTTGTTTCGCGCGATAAGGCCGACATGTCGCGTAAGATTTCACCCTTGCGTAAGGCCGATGATGCCATCGTGCTGGATAACTCGCACATGAGTGTTGAGGAGCAGATGGAGTGGTTCGATAGAGAGTATCAGCGCGTAATTAACGAATAGTATGGTTGAGGTACGTATAGACGATAATTCAGGCTTCTGCTTTGGTGTCGTACGCGCCATTGGTGAGGCTGAGCAGGCTTTGAAGGCCACGGGTGAGGTTTACTCACTTGGTGATATAGTGCATAACCGTGTCGAGGTGCAACGCCTCGAGGAGCTTGGTCTGCGTACCGTCACGCACGACGATATGGCTACGCTCGGTGGTCGTACGCTTCTTGTGCGAGCCCATGGCGAGCCTCCGAGGACATATCTCCGTGCCAAGGAGCTCGGCATTAACGTTATCGACGCTACGTGCCCCGTTGTTGCGCGCCTTCAGCGCCGCCTTAGGGAGGCCTACGATAAGATGCAGCGCGTAGGTGGTAGTGTTGTGCTCTTGGGTAAGCGTGGCCATGCCGAGGTTATAGGCCTCACGGGACAGGTCGATGACGATGTCACCGTTGTTGAGGGCTTCGATGACCTCACCGCTGTCGACTTCAACCGCCCGATATACCTGCTGTCGCAGACGACACAGAGCATCGACCTCTTCCATCGTCTCGCCGAGGAGATTCGTGGCCGCGCGAAGGAGGGTGTCGAGGTCACTATTGACGACACCATCTGCCGCCGTGTGGCGGGACGCGAGGCTCTGCTTGAGAAGTTTGCTGCGAGTGTTGATGTGGTACTCTTTGTTGCGGGGCGTAAGTCGTCGAATGGCCGTGTGTTGTGCGACGTGTGCCGTAGGGCCAATGACCGCACATACCATATCGAGGAGGCTTCGGAGATAGATACAGCATGGCTTGATGGTGCTCGCAGCGTGGGCATCTGTGGTGCAACGTCCACGCCACGCTGGCTTATGGAGGAGGTTGCCGCTGCACTCAGCCGTTATTAATCGGTCATTTACCCCCTCCTTCACCGCTAATTATTAATTAAAAATTATTCATTACTAATTGGTTCCATTATGAAGTACTTGGTTCGCTCGCTAAAATATTTGGTCTTTTTGTGCGTTTTAGATGTGGTGCTCGTGTGGCTTATGTCGCTCGACGGCTCAGCTGGCTCAACAGACCTCATCACACTCCTAAAGCTACAACTCAGCTCCGAGAGTGGCCCGTGGCTTATCGTTGCCTTTGTGGCGCTGGCTGCCTTCTATCCCCGTTTCGGCTTTATGCGTAGTCGCATCGACGGGTGTAATATTGCGGAGGATGAGCTGCGTATTATGAACGCCATGCAAACCTATGGCTTCAAACTTGTGGAGCGTAGGGGTGAGGAGCTTGTCTACCGTAAGGTGGGCTTTGTTGGCCGCTTGATGCTAATGTTCGAAGATGAGATTGTGGTGCGCAGATCGGGTGATGGCGTTGTGCTTGAGGGCTTGCGTCGCTCGGTGGCTCGTGTAGCCTACCAGCTCAAGTGCTATATGGATAGCCGCCGCTACGAGTAGCCTTTTGTAACAAATAATTATGTCTATGCAGAGGATGATACGTTGTATGTTAGTCGTGGCCGTAGCCCTGCTCTCGTTCGTGGGGCTCAGTGCTCAGGAGCGTGAGCGTATTGCTCGTGACTTCGAACTTGGTCGTGCGACGGAGATACTCGCCAATATGATGCGCGAGTTGGAGGTCGGCTATGTCGATGACGTTGAGGCTGATGACCTCCTGGATGCCGCAGCTAAGGGGATCATTTCGGCCACCGATCCTTATACAGAGTACCTTTCGGAAGAGTCGATGGATGCCTTCGATTTTATGACTACGGGTCGCTATGGCGGTGTAGGCTCGCTTATCCGCAAGCGAGGCGACTATGTCATCTTCGCGCAGCCGTACAAGGGCTCGCCATCTGACGAGGCGGGCATAAAGATTGGTGACAGGATCTTAGCTATCGGTGGCGAGGATATGAAGGGTGTGACTACCGAGGCAGTCAGCTTGCGTCTTAAGGGTGAGCCCGAGACAAATGTTGAGGTCGTCATCGAACGTAACATTGATGGTCGTGTCGATACGGTTACGCTTGAGCGTCGCCGCATATCTATCCCGAGTGTCACTTACGCAGGCATCATACGCGATGGCATAGGTTATATCTCGCATAACGACTTTATTGATGGTAGCTATGGCGAGATGCGTCATGCCGTCGAGCAGCTTATAGCAAAGGATTCGCTCCGTGGCATTATCCTCGACTACCGCTCGAATGGGGGTGGCGTTATGCAGGAGGCTGTAGATATCGCCTCGTTGTTCGTGCCTCGTGGCGAGAGGGTGGTATCGATTATGGGGCGCGACTCATCGTCGCTTGAACACTACGACACGCGCCACGTGCCACTTGCCGAGAATATACCTATCGTAGTCCTTGTCAATGGTGCGTCGGCTTCGGCCTCGGAGATTCTTGCTGGAGCTCTCCAGGACATGGATCGTGCGGTGGTTATGGGCGCTCGTACCTATGGTAAGGGCTTAGTCCAGGGTACACGTCATGTTGGTTACAATACATACCTGAAATATACCACAGCTAAGTATTATATCCCATCGGGTCGCTGCATACAGTCGCGTAACTACGCCTCTATGCGTAAGGATGGCAGCATTACCGAGGTGCCCGACTCGCTTATCTCGGAGTTCCAAACGCGCGGTGGCCGTAAGGTCTACGATGGCGGTGGCATTGTCCCCGACGTGAAGATTGAGCCGCAGTATGTGAGCCGCTTTGCACTCACGCTCTATGCTATGGGCTATATGGACGACTGGTCTGATGAGTATATGCGTGAGCACCATGCTGATAGCATCGACATCCGCACGTTTAGCATCACGGATGAGGACTATGCCGACTTTATGAGCTATATTGAGGGGCAGGATGTCCCCTACGAGTCGGAGACACGACATGCGCTAAAGACGTTGGAGAAGGCTGTGGAGAACGACCTCTACGATGAGAGCCTTGGCCGTATCATCGAGGAGCTTAAGTCGCTTGTTCGCGACGATAAGATGTCGAATATGGAGACCTATCGCTCCGAGATTGTCGATGCGCTGAACGCACAGATCATCTTGCGCTATGCTTACAACGAGGGTGTCGTTGAGCGCACGGCTGTTGATGACGACATTGTGAATAGGGCAGTGGAGCTGCTGCTCGATACCGCGGAGTATGAACGTATCCTCCGTGAACAAGACCTTGAGATGCACTAATCACCTGACAAGATGAAGTTTCCGCGTCTAAATATCCCACAGGGGCTTTTCATCACGCGTCGCCGTACCATCGTTATCGTGGTGGGTCTGGTGTTGGCGGCCATTTCGGTGCTATACACGTGGCGTGTGTCGGTGGACATGAAGCATGAGGACGAGATGGCCATAGAGCAGCTTAAGCGCGATGACCGTAACGCTGTGGAGATGTGGGAGGATATCTTGCGCTCGACGAATATCGGTAGCCAGATGGTCTATAACCCCGAGCTGCTGAATAAACTCGCGGAGCATACCAACGTGCCGCTCGTTATTGCCGACGAGCGACTCAATGTCTTGGTTTCGAACCTACCGTCGGAGATTGTCGATGACCCGCGTCGCCTACGCGAAGAGATCATGCGCCTGAGCGATACCAATAAGCCTATATCTATATCATACGGCATGATGCGCCAGACAACATTTACCATCTACTTTGGCACTACGGACTATACAAACCTTGTGTCGAGTGCCCATAGCGAGGCTTTGGTATTCTTCCCTTATGTGCAGCTTATCATCATCATAATATTTGCCATCTTTGCCTATATCGCCTTTTCGTCAACGAAGCAGAACGAGCAGAACCGAGTATGGGTAGGTCTGGCTAAGGAGACGGCTCATCAGCTCGGCACGCCCACATCGTCGTTGCTCGGTTGGATTGAGTACTTGAAGAATCAGCCCGTTGACCAGATGGCCGTCGATGAGATGTCGAAGGACTTGACGCACCTTATGAAGATTGTCGACCGCTTCTCGAAGATTGGTTCCGAAACGCAGCTTACGCCGATGAACATAAACGAGGTTATCGGTGACACTGTGCTATACTTCCGCCGCCGTATTCCGCGCAACGTGACACTCACGTATAATGGCCTTGCTATGGCTCCGATACGTGTATCTATAAATGCCGCTCTGTTTGAGTGGGTCATCGAGAATCTGATGAAAAACTCGCTTGATGCACTTCAGGGTCACGGCTCTATCGAGGTCGTAGTCGGCGAGACGGAACGTGAGGTATATGTCGATGTGAGCGATACGGGTAAGGGTATCCCCAAGGGTAACTGGGTGCGTATCTTCGAGCCCGGCTTTACCACAAAGACGCGTGGCTGGGGCTTGGGACTATCGCTCTCGCGCCGTATCATTGAGGAGTACCACCGTGGCAAGATCGCCGTTGTTCGCTCCGAGGCGGGCAAGGGTACAACGATTCGTGTAACGCTAAAACGTAGGGATGGAGATGAGTGATGTGCTACTACAATATAGTGCCGAGGGTTACCGTGTTGTAAGCCCCGAGGCGCTCTATGGCCGCAACTCACAGCTCGAGGGTGGCCATGCCGACTACGATGGTGGCTACCGCTCGGTTACGGCCGAGGAGTTCTTTGGCACGGAGTCGTACGTTGCAGATGTTACAGCTATGGAGCCTGCAGATAGGTCGCTCACGGCCGATATGGCGTTCCAGTCTATCGTCGTTGTTACGCTTGTCGCCTACCTCTATATGTTGCTCCGCTCGTGGCACTTTATCGGCTCGATATGGGGCGGGGTGTTTACGAATCGTAGCGAGCGTATCATGGCATCGCTCGGTGGCGAGCTACCGTTACAACGCTTCAAGATGCTCGCTGCGCTGATTGGAGGTGTGGCTGTGTCACTTATCGTTGTTAGGATGGCCGATGGCTTTATACCAAATAGCTCACCCATTTATATAAATGGCTTCGAGTCATTAGCCCCTCTTGTTGCCATACTCCTTGTCGTTGTCTTTGTGGCATGGTTTTATGCCCTTCATAAGGTCGTGGAGTGGATAACCTTCTCGGACTCCGCCGCACAGCTTTCGGCCATCGGATATATGGACTTTGTACGTGCCGTGGTACTACTCTACCCCTTTGTTGTGGTGTGGCTTTTGGCCGACGCTGAGAGCGTGGAGTGGAGTAGATTGGTGCTTCTAATAGGCTGTGCACTACTTATTATTTTGTATTTAAAGGACACTTTTTTACTCTTTGTTGGAAAAAAAATTCCGATTTTGTATTGGATTTTGTACCTTTGCACCGCAATTTTGCTGCCGTTAAGTTTTTTGGCGCACCTTCTTCCTGAAAGATTGGGATAGGTGTATTCGTGCAATTTACTGTTAACCAGTTGTATGTACGAAAAGTATAAGGTGTAATTAAAGCAAGATGCATAAATAAAAATAGACATATTTTGAATATATAATAATTTATTAGAAGTTGAAAGTAAGTAAGATTTTGGTATCACAGCCCCGCCCAGCTGTAATAGAGAAGTCCCCCTTCTATGAATTTTCTGAGAAGAACGCTCTCAGCATCGACTATAAGCCACTGATTAAGGTTGTGGGTGTTACGCTCAAGGAGTTCCGTGCTCAGCGTACCGAGATTCTCGACCATACTACGATGATCTTCTCGTCGCGTACGACTATCGACAGTTTCTTCCGCATCTGCGAGGAGGCTCGTATCACCGTACCCGAGACCATGAAGTATATCTGTAATACGGAGGCTGTTGCGCTCTATTTGCAGAAATATATCGTATATCGTAAGCGCAAGATCTCGTTTGCCGATGGTACGTTTAACTCGCTCTTGGAACTTATTGTTAAGCATAAGGACGAGAAGTTTATGCTCGCCCTCACTGAGCCCTTCAAGCCCGAGCTTCCCGAGACCCTGTTGAAGCTCAAGCTAAAGGTGTCGCCAGTGGTATTTGCTCGTACCGTGTCGGCCGATATGTCGGAGATGAAGCCAGAGGATTACGACATCATTGCCCTCTATTCGCCTAACGATGTTAAGGCGTTGGTTGAGAACTTCGATGCCGACAAGCTCCCCGTCGTAGCTACATTTGGCGAAGCAACGTTGCGTGCCGCTAAGGAGGCAGGCCTCAAGGTCAAGGCATCAGCCCCCTCGCCCGAGGCACCCTCTATGGTTAAGGCTTTGGATATCTACTGCAATAAGGTGGCCGAGGGTTTGGAGGTTGCCGACGCAGAGGTCAAGGAGGACTCGGCTAAGGAGGAGTTTATCCGCGCGCAGCAGACCAAGCTCCAGAAGAAGACCCGCACACGTACCCCTAAGAAGAGTGTTTAAACGATGGATACCAAGCCCAATGGACTCGCCAAGTCGGAGCGTCTGAGCTCACTTGCGGCGGTACGTCGCCTCTTTCAGGATGGCGTTTCGGGCTTTGTATATCCATTTCGCTATACGGTAATTGTTGAGAAGAGTACTTCGCCTACGGTCGAGGTACTCTTCTCTGTACCTAAGCGCAACCATAAGCGCGCAAACAAGCGTAACCTTCTGCGCCGTCGCACTAAGGAGGCCTATCGGCTGAATAAGTCCTCGCTTTGGAGTGTTACCACGGAGCGTGGCGTGGCGGTAGACATGGCACTTGTCTACTCCTCGAAGGAGGTGCTACCCTATAAAACTATCGAAAATGCAGTTCGACGAATTCTTGACGAGGTCGTGGAGCGCTGCTAAGCGCCTGCTTGCTCTGCCGTTTATCATCCTCGTACGCTTCTATCAACTCTGCATCTCGCCCTTGAAGCCGCCCTCATGCCGCTTCACCCCCACCTGCTCGCAATATGCTATCGAGGCGCTACGTAAACATGGCCCAATCAAGGGTCTATATCTAACTATACGCCGCCTCTTGCGCTGCCACCCCTGGGGTGGTTCGGGCTACGATCCAGTACCATAAAAAAAGAGCCATTTAGGCTCTTTTTTAATTAGTAGTGAGTAATATTTAGCAAATTTAATCTATTTTATTTACTGAATCCACTTCTAATTAGTTGCTTACTCGTTAAGGAATATGCTCACGGTGATTGGTTCCTCGCCGAGCGATATGCTCTGTCGCTGAAGCTCGCCTGCGGCGTTGTAGTAACGAAGCTCATAGTCACGATTCTTCTCAACAAGCACCGAGAACACATCGTTCATATCGCGCAAGGGGCCTGCCGTCAGACCACCACCCATCTGCTCCGTACCATGGAAGATGTCCACGCCCATAGCCACACGGTCACCCGAGTGCTCCGTATTGCGTGGGTTGTCGTAGCCCGCGATGCGGATGAAGGTGTGCGTGCCCGCCTCCATGTGGCGTGTGTACTGCTCGTATGCAAGCTCCTGATAATGCTTTGTTACATTCTCAGCACCAATAAAGCGTGGAAGCTCCTCTACGGGGCAGCCCTCCTCCTCACCAGCCCAAACCATTGGGAACCAGTCGTCGGCCTTGCCAAAGCGCGTGGCATAGATTGCATAGTTGCGGTCGTCTGCCTTTGCCTTCGATGCGTCGGGCATAAACCATAGGTGGTCGAGCTTCGAGGGGAAGTAGTACTCCGTCACGCGCCATGCGCCATCGAGCCAAACCTCTGTCCAGCTGTGGTTGCCGCGGTTGTCGTGCCATGAGGCTGTGCCCACGAAACGTGCAGGGATACCAACAGCGCGGTAGGCATCAACAAGCAATATCGAGAGACCCGTACACGAAGCCATACCTTGACGCATAGACTCGCGTGGGCTCTGGTTTGTCTTCTCGCGTAGGGTGTTGTAGTCGACACCCGTGAGGCGCGGAATATTGGCATTCACAGCGCATACTGCGTCGTACATCGTCTTGCATGTATCCACCGCAGGGGCAAAGAGTTCGTGTAGCTCCTTACGCCATGGGTCGCGCACCTCGTCGACAACGAAGTAGGGGAGCACGTCGTTGAGATATACCTCCTCGGGCAATGTCTTTGCCCAGCTGTACTTCTCGCGTGCGATGTTTGCATAGTGAACATTCTCCTTGAGGAGCTCAAGATCCATGCCCTCGCGGTCGAAGTCGGGCATGTTGATAAGCAGGTAGGCCATATCGCTCTTCTCTGCCTCAGGGGTCTCCTCCATAAGCTGGCGTAGTGCCTCGCCACGCTCAGACGTAGTGATTACAGCCTCGAGCTCAGCGTCGAGTGCCGCAGCCTCTGTTGCACGCTGTGATGCCTCCTCACCTGGCCAGAAAATTATGGCAATGGCAACAGCCACACCTGCCAAAAAACATAGTAACAATCTTAGTTTCATACTCTTATTAGGTTTAGTATCTCATTAACTTCATTCTCGTCAACAACTCTTAGGGCATACTCATCAACAGCTGCCGAGCCTCCCATCGAGATTCGTGGATTGCGGTACTCCATACCTCCTGCCACCATGCGCTTCGCACTGAAGTGCAGGGCATCAACACCTACATCGGCCAATGCCTTGGCGTTGGCTGCCACCACGCCACTTCCTGCCATAATCTCTATGCGGCCACGCGAGATCTCCACAGCTTTGGCAATGTTGCCGATGCCGTCGATGGCCTTATCGTAGCTTCCAGATGTAAGTATGCGCTTACATCCCGCAGCGATGATGTCCTCCACTGCCTGCTCGTAGTCGTTGGCCATGTCAACAGCACGATGGAACGTCGTCTCCATACCCTTGGCCGCCTCCACAAGACGACGTGTACGTTCCACATCTACACGACCATCTGCCGTGAGTATGCCAAACACTACACCCGTAGCACCCGCCGTGCGGGCACGCTCGATGTCGAGGAGCATCGTCTCGAACTCATCGTCCGAGTATAGGAAGTCGCCACCACGTGGGCGTATCATAACGCTTAGGTCGAGACTGTCGATCTCGGCCACACGCTCAATTGTTGCCACTGAGGGCGTTACGCCCCCCTCGGCAGGTGAGGCGCACAGCTCAACGCGGTCTACGCCGAGACGTGCTGCCACGCGGCACGCATCGACACTGTATGCACAAAGTTCTGTTTTCATATCTTTAAAGTCTTTGGGTTTCTAAATCTGTTCGCTGTCGATGAGGTTGTTAAGCACTGCATATACCGTAAGACCTGCCACCGAGCGTATGCCTGTCTTGTGGACAATATTCTTGCGGTGCGATATCACGGTGTGGGGCGAAATGTTTAGTTCTGAGGCAATCTCCTTGTTTGTGAAACCTTTGGCTACGAGGATGAGCACGTCGCGCTCACGATCCGATAGCTCGTGGCTCTCGGCGTAGTTATGCTCCGCAGGTGCATCTACTACCTTGCGGACAATGCGTTGAAGCTCGTCGGCCGAGGTAAAAATGGTTACCGTTGCCGCAAACTTGCGCAATGCCTCCTCTTCGACCAGAGCGCTCTGTATCGCAATGACGGGTATCTCGTCGAGTGCGGCGCACGCTTCCAGCTCGGAGTGTAGCCCTGCTGCGGCTATTATGACATCTATCTCAGTGGTACGTAGTAGCTGCTCCAACTCTGCCACCGTGCGTACCACGCCAGCAATCTCCCCTTCATGGCCACGCTCGATGATGGCCGCAATGCCCTCAGCAACTACCGTTGCCGGCTCTATTATGGCAACCTTATAGCGTTTCATCCTCTCCTCTCGTTTATATATTTGTCAACCAGCGGTTTAAGCAGGTGAGTCTCGATGTTGCTGTGGCGACGAAGGTCGTCACGCAGGGCGTATATATCCTTTAGCATGGCGCAGCGTAGTGCTGTTGGGGCACTCTCGGGCAGGCTCTTGATGATGAGCGATGCTATGTCGTTCGTGCGGTCGTCGATGTCGGTGTGCGGAGCGTCGATGATGCTGAAGTCGGCCGCGAGCTTATCCGTTGCTCGGTCAATGATGGCGAAGATATGCTTCTCCTCCTCGTGGAAGTGGTCAACGATGTAGTGAACATAGTCGTCATAGAAGCGGCGCAACACGCTACGCGACAGGTCGTTTGCGTGGTTTAGAATATCCTCCAAGTGTCGCAAGGCGTGGGGTAGCATCTGCGTAGCGTAGTAGTGGTGCGACGCACGGAGATAGCCCACCACCTCGGGGAGCATATCTGTTGTTAGATGCTCTGGCTTCGGGCGGAAGTTTATGTCGGCATGCATCGAGCAGAGCGTGAGGAACAGATCGGTCGAGTAACCATCGCGCTTGCACATCTCGTCAATCGACATGTCGCCAAAGGGTAGCGCTATGTTTAGTCGCGAGAATATCGAGAGTGTCGACGGCTCCTTGTCGATTAGCTCAAATATCTTCATATCGGCCGAGAACGACGCAGAGTATGGTGCATTGTGTGCTTTATTCATTCGTTGTCAGTCTGTTATAATCTATATTTTACTCTCATTTCGTATTATTACGCAAAGATACGCATAATTTCTCTAATCGCCAATCCCTATAATATGGGATGTGTGCAGCGGAAAATTACCAACAATAGGCGATTGTGGCGTTGGAAATAAACCCCCATCTTTGCACTATGAAAATTAGGCCGCACAAATAGCCGCTGTGATAGCGCCTGTGGCCTACTAACGCACGAATCTTTTTAGTTTTTATTGGGTGTTTGCTTCAATCTGACGAAGCAAGAAAGGGGGACAGATTGCTGACCCCCTTTTTTCTTAGTGTGTTAATACAGTTGTCGTTGCGCAGGTGAAGATAGAGGTCGTAACCCCCAAAATGTGGGGATTATGGTGGCCTGATTTTCCCAAAATTTGGTGATTGTGAGGATTTTTGCGATGCTCTATCTTTGCATCGTGAATGAAGATAAAACGAATATGACACGAATAACAACAAAACTATCCTATAAAATCGCGCTATACCTTATATATATAATAGCAGCCCTCGGCCTCTCAGCCGTGACTGCGCGAGCTACTGAGCCCCCAACCGAGGCACGACCATCGGTCTACATCGAGGGCGTGGTTAAGGATAGCGAGGGTAAGCCTATGCCCTACACCACGGTATTTGTCGAGGGTACGACACGTGGCACGACCACCGACATCGAGGGTCGCTATCGCCTGAATGTCTACGAGGGCGACATCACGCTTGTTGCCCAGATGCTCGGCTATGCCGATGAGCGCGAGGAGCTGAGTGTTAGTTCGGGCGATCGCCGTGTTGTGGACTTCTCGCTCGATGCCACCTCCACCGATATAGACCAGGTGGTGGTGTCGGCCTCGGGCGTAGGTCGTGTGCGCCGTTCGGCATTCAACGCCGTGGCTGTCGACACGCGCGGTCTACGTAACTCGACGAAGAACATCGCCGATGCGCTGTCGCGAGCTCCAGGTCTCAAGGTCAGAGAATCGGGTGGCGTAGGCTCGGATATGTCGCTTATGGTCGACGGCTTCTCGGGTAAGCATGTCAAGATATTTATCGACGGCGTGCCGCAGGAGGGTGTGGGCGGGGCCTTCTCGCTCAACAATATACCCGCGGGCTATGCCGACCGTATCGAGGTGTATCGTGGCGTTGTACCCGTGGGCTTCGGTGCCGATGCTTTGGGTGGCGTTGTAAATATCGTTACGAACAAGTCGCGCCGCACGTGGTTTGCCGATGCATCGTATTCGTTTGGCTCGTTCAACACCCACCGTTCGTCGGTGAATGCTGGTCAGACACTCACAAATGGTCTTATGTGGGAGGTCTACGCCTTCCAGAACTACTCGGACAATAACTATAAGGTGGATGTCCCTGTCGAGGATTTCGAGACCGGACGCATCGACCGCACAAAGCTCGAGCGCATGGAGCGTTTTCACGACACCTACCATAACGAGAGCGTCGTCGCTAAGTTTGGCGTTGTGGGTAAGCGTTGGGCAGACCGCCTTGTGGTGAGCCTTAACTACTCGCAGATGTATAAGGAGATACAGACGGGCGTGCGTCAAGAGATTGTCTATGGCGATAAGCTCCGACACGGCCACTCGTTGATGCCATCGTTGGAGTATGTCAACCACAACCTCTTTGTCGAGGGTCTCGACCTCACCATCACTGCAAACTACAACCGCAATGTGACTTTCAACATAGACACGGCGCAGTACAAATACAACTGGCGTGAGGAGACCAAGCGTCTGAACTCGCCCGGCGAGCAGTCATACCAGCACACACGCTCCGACAACGACAACTGGAACGCCACAGCGACGCTGAACTATCGCCTTGGCAAGGCACACACCTTCACCCTAAACCATGTGTTCAACGCCTTCCATCGCGCTAACACCTCGCTTCTCGCGAAGCAGGCAGAGCGTGATGCCATCGATAAGCAGACGATGAAGAACATCACGGGCTTTCAGTATCGTCTCTCGCCCTCGAAGCGTTGGAATGCCTCGCTCTTTGCGAAGTACTACGCCTTGGATGTAGCTGGCCCTATCGCCACGGATGCTAACCAGACACAGTTTGTTCGTACCACGCGCCATGATGGAGCCCTCGGCTATGGCGTGGCGGGAACATACTTCATCCTCCCTGTTCTCCAGGCAAAACTCTCATACGAGAAGGCATACCGTCTGCCCACGATCGAGGAGATGTTCGGTAACGAGGACCTCGAGATGGGCGATATAACCATCCGCCCCGAGAATAGTGACAACATTAACTTTAGCCTTAGCTACTCGGGTCGCTATGGCAAGAATGGCGACCATGGCCTCTACCTCGAGGCAGGTGTTGTGTGGCGCGATACGGATGACTATATCCAGCGTAACATTGTAGACCTTAGCGGCGGTAAGTCGGCAGCAAGCTATGTAAACTATGGCAAGGTGCTCACGTGGGGCACAAACTTCTCGGCACGTTACAGCTTCTCGAAGTGGCTCTCTGTCGGTGGTAACTTTACGTATATGGATGTGCGCGACAATATGCCCATCGCCATCGGCACAACGTCGATGCCTAACCTCGGCTATAAAGATCGTATGCCCAACATCCCGTATCTCTTTGCCGACTCCGACATATCGATAACGTGGCACGACTGCATCTGGCGAGGTAACACCCTCACACTCACGTACGACAACCAGTACCTGCACCGCTTCTACTACTACTCGTCACGCATCGGCTCGAACAAGGATGACTACATGGTACCCAACCAGTTCTCACATAACATATCGCTCAGCTACTCGATAAAGAATGGCCGCTACAACCTTTCGTTCGAGTGCCGCAACTTCACCAACGAGAACCTCTACGATAATTTCAGCCTCCAGAAGGCGGGTCGTGCCTTCTACGGAAAGCTACGCATCGCCTTTGGCGGAAGATAGCGGAAAATGGACGTAGTAAACAATTGAATAACAAATAAATAAAAGTAACTAAAATGGGAAAGAAGAGTTTTTTTAAGTCGCTACTTGCCGTTATACTCGTGGCTGGCATGGTAGCTTGTGAGAGTGAGAATAACCCCACAACTAACAATCCCGACTCGGGCGTGGAGCGTCCCTATGTCGTAGCTTCACAGGGCACATTTTCAAATACTACGACAAATGCGCTCCTTACGGCCGAGTCGTTGGATGGGGGTACTATTGGAATGGAGAATGGCTTAGTCAATGATGGTGCTTCGTACTGGGTATTCTGGGGCGATAAGTACCTTTATGGCTTGACCTATAACCAGGGTAATGCGGGTACTACACGCTCGTACGTGATGAATGCCGATTATACACTCTCGGCTCGCCCTGCTGAGTATGCCGTGCGCCGCTTTACCACAGTAGGTGTCTACGACAAGTATGTCATGACAACATCTACGGGCGATGGCCCCACGGAGTGGGCAGATGCTAATGGCTACATACCAAAGTCTATTCTTGTGTCGTTATTGGATGTAGAAGCCGAGACATATACCACGAACAACACTCTCGAGGAGCACTACCTTGCGGAGAACTACCTCGGTAATGGCGAGTTTATCACGCTTGCAGGTATCGAGGAGGTCAACGGTAAGATCTACTCAGTGCCCGTGCCCATGGGTCTTAGTCAGTATGGTGTTAAGGTCGATGGAGGCAAGTGGATTAAGCCTGGCAACGAGGATCTCGTAAAGACTGAGGCAGGCGGCTCTGGCTCAGGCGCTTATAAGGAGGGTGAGTTGCAGTGGACACAGTATCCCGATGAGTGTTGGGTGGTAATCTTCGACGATGAGACCCTCAGCTCGAAGCGTCTCATCCGCACCGATAAGATCAGCTACGCTTGTGGCCGCAACAAGTCGCAGTATTACCAGATGATCTGGGAGGCTGAAGATGGCAATGTATATGTATTCTCGCCCTCGTACGCAAAGACAATGAGCGACGAGCGTCAGCAGACCACACTCCCCGCAGGTGTTGTACGCATTAAGGCGGGTGCTGAGGATTTCGATGCGAGCTACTATGTGAACATTGAAGAGCTCTCGAATGGCCGTGGCTTCTTGCGTACATGGCCTATCGGTGGTACAAAATTTTTGATGCTTATGTACGATAGCCCGCTCACCCCTTCGAAGTCGATGAAGGCAAACCAGCTTGCTGTTTTCGATGCAGAGGCTGGTACACTCAAGGAGGTTACGGGTCTTCCTGCACCTGAGCTTGTCTCTGGCTTTGGTAACACTCCTTATGCAGAGGGAGGCAAGGCTTATATCGCTGTGACTACGACAGATGGTTACCCCGCAATCTATGTTATTGACGGCGATACGGCGGTAGCATCCAAGGGTCTCACGGTCGAAGCTACGCAGATTGGTGGCGTGGGTCGCATGCAGCCTTTGAACTAACAAAGCAATTAGTTAACGGTAGTGCGGTGGTGGGGGATACCCTGCCGCCGATTGCCATAAGACACAAACTATGAGAAACTTTTTTAAACAACTACACATCTGGCTATCGATACCCTTCGGCCTTGTGATCTCTATCACTTGCTTTACGGGAGCAGTGCTTATCTTCGAGACGGAGATTACCGAGTCTGTGCAGCGTGAGTATTACTACGTTGAAAGCGTTAAGTCTGAACCACTGCCTCTTGACGAGCTTCTCAACCGTGTTGAGCCAACGCTCAAGGAGGGTCAGCGCATCACGGGTGTCACCATCTCTGATGATCCCGAGCGCACATATAAGGTAAACCTTTCGCAGCCCAAGCGCGCGGCAATCTATGTTGATCAGTATAGTGGCGAGGTACTTGGCGAGGCTGGTAGGTTGGAGTTCTTCCGCACGATGTTCCTACTCCACCGCTGGCTTATGGACTCTCGTCCCGAGGATGGCAGTGCCATATTTTGGGGTAAGATGATTGTTGGTGTCAGTACACTAATGTTTGTCATTATCCTGCTCAGTGGCATTGTAATTTGGGTCCCCAAGAGTATAAAGGCGTGGAAGAATCGCTCTAAGATTGCAGTCACAAAGGGATGGCACCGTTTCTGGTACGACCTCCATGTGGCTGGTGGCATCTATGCTATGCTGCTACTATTGGCAATGGCACTCACAGGCCTTACATGGTCGTTCGAGTGGTATCGCAATGACTTTTATAAGCTCTTTGGTGTGGAGATTCAGGAGAAATCTAAGAGTGCCGAGGCTTCTAACCAGGAACGTGATGTGCAGCGCGAGCGTGGTGGTAGAGGTGCGGTGCATATGGTTGACATATCACCCTATATTGCCTGGGAGAGGGCATATCGCAATGTCCGTGAGGTTGTAGAGCCTGGCACGCGCATTACCATATCACAGGGTTCAGCCGATGTGTCATTGGCAGGCTGGGGTAATCAGCGTGCCTCGGATAAGTATAACTTCGATAGCGCCACAGGAGAGATCACCTCGGTTGAGCTTTACAGCGACTCTCAACGTTCACGTAAGATTCGTGGCTGGATATTCTCAGTTCATGTTGGCAATTGGGGCGGTATTCTCACGCGCATCCTATGGTTCTTAGCAGCGATGATTGGTGCAACCCTCCCGCTTACGGGATACTACTTATGGATTAAACGTAAGTTCTTCCGTAAGAGTAAGTCGTGTTAGTCTACATAAATTATGAGCTGGCCACAAGCCAGCTCATATTTTTTAGTACTTCATCTCAATGTTATTCCTTATAAGGAAGCGACTCCAGCCCGTGGTTCTGTCGAATAGGGTCTCGCGGTAACCTGCACGCTCATAGCGATACTCGTCCCAGTTTTTCCTATTCGTAAGTGTTATTGCGTAGTAGACATCCTCCATGCCCTCAAGCCCCTGAACATAGTGTAGTGCGCGTGCGTCGTCCACAGCACTGCGTAGGTCGTTCACAACGCCGTCGAGTATCGGTAGTGTCAAGGCTGATGACATGCGCGTTGCAATGTCTATTAGGTCAAACGTAAAACTCTGACGCATGTACTCCGTCTCGTTAATCTCCTCGTCCGTCAGGTGCGACTCCAGGAAATTGTACGCACCCTTGAGCCTCTCCTCTATATCCTTGACCGTGCCACCATACCTCTCGACCATGGTCTCAGCGCCCACTGCCTGCTCTTCGTCGTAGATCGCTACGATGATGCTGGTAAGTCGTCGTATAGCCTCATTTATCGGTGCAATCTTTCCTGTGTCGGTGAGAGTTAGGTCGAGTGCCGAGTCTTCCTCGCCGTATAGCTGCATCTGCTCGGCCATATCTTTGATGTATATATCCATCGCATTTACGAACGCTTCGTCGCCACCCTCTTCCTGCTCGTCAAGACTCATCGCAAGGAACGCAAGCTCTGATCCAAGAAGTATTGATACGTGGCTCGGAGCAAGTATATAGTCAGCCTTGTCGCTTAGCCCCGTGAGATACTCCATGGTATTCATTAGACACGAGTTGAACGATATCATCTTAAAGTGAGTGCCCGATAGCTCAATGCCCATGCTTAGCTCGTCAAGACCGATGTAGTGGTCAAGGTCGGTGTCGCGCACCGTGCCGCGTGTCTCAAGTATGCCCACGCCCGGGTGCCATCCGTTGCCGTGTCCTGCAAGAACAAGGATGTAGTTGTCTGCAGGTGCTGTACTCTTGCTCCACGTGATAAAGTCGGCGATGTTTTCGGATGTGTGAATAGGGTAGTACTCGTCGCCTATCTGCTCCATCTCTAACTCGCGTTGCTTGTCGCTAAGAACAAAGCGATGAACGCCACCCTCGCCATTGTTTACGTTGTTGTCCCTACTCTTTGTCCACTTTACGCTACCCGTGATATTTACATTTGGCCCGCAGCCGAAGACCTCAGCACTACGAATCACTATCGAAATGCCATTATCCAACGATCCACCACCACAGGCGTAGTACATGATAGTATAACTCTCAGCCTCTGGTTCGGGCTCAGGATTGGGAATTATTGTCGGGGGTGTCTGCTCCTGACCTTCATGCTCCGTGCAGCCAATGGCTCCAAGTATAAGAGTAAGGAATATAATGCCGACTCTATGTAGTATGCTGTATGTCATCTTCACTATAATTAATGCCGTAGCGAGGACAAAGTTAAAAATAATTTTTGATATATGCATCGAATATACTCTCCATAGCCCCCTTGCCACTCAATTTGATGCCCCTTATATATATATAAATATAGGTATAGCCGTCTATTTTTAAATAAAATGAAAAATTTTAGAAATTTTTTAAGAAAATGTTTGGAGAATAGAAAATAAACACTACCTTTGCACCCGCAATCAAGAGATATACGATAGCTTTTGAGAGCGCAGAGGTTCTTAGAAAAGATTTTTGAAAAAAGTTTCCAAAATATTTGGTGGTTTCAAAAAGATGACTTATCTTTGCACCCGCTTTCGCCTCTAAAAC
>CALBKP010000025.1 GCA_937895825.1 uncultured Alistipes sp.
TATCGGAGGCGTATTGGAACCTGTGCAGGCATCGCCCGTCATCATTGAGGACAACTGTTTTATCGGCTCACGCTCGATTGTTGTCGAGGGTGCGCATGTATGCCGTGAGGCGGTGCTCGGCTCGAATACCGTGATTACCGGCTCAACGCATATCATCGACGTTACTGGCTCTGAGCCCGTGGAGTATAAGGGCTACGTACCCCCACGCTCGGTAGGCACATATAATAGGAAGTTCCCCGCAGGCGAATATGGCGTGCAGTGCGCGCTAATCATCGGCCGCCGCAAGGAGTCGACAGACAAAAAGACATCGCTAAACGACGCTCTGCGCGACTTTGCTATTTCTTAGCTTAATATAGTTTAATAGAGTTGATATTAAGTATATAACTAACAGAATAAAACTTAAATTATGAAGCGTTTTATAGTGATGTTGGGCCTCGCGCTGACTGTTGTGGCGTGTGGTACCGATACGAAAAAGAGTGCCACGGATGAGCCTATCGCCATACCCAAGGTTGCGCGTGTGATTACAGGCATTACGGCCGACTATCTGTATGAGACGGGTACTGCTGTTAATAACCACATGACGTTCGAGTATGACGAATTTGGGCGTCTTGTACGAGTGGAGGCCTCACAGCAAGATATGAGTAGCGTCACCGAAATTAGCTACCTCGAAGACGGTATTGTTGAGGTTCGAGGGTTACCCTTCGACGCAAAGCGTTTGAGTGTTAATGCCGATGGTTATTGTACAGCTATCGCAGACGAGGCGATGAAGTTTACTGCCTATGATTATGATGAGGTCGGCCACCTTACGAGCTATAGCTATCAGTGGATTTACCAGGGTAAAGAGCAAGAACATGTCAGCGAGGAGAGCATAATAGTATGGAATGACAAGAACCTTGAGAAGAGCATCTGGATGCTTACGTGGGGTAAGGATTCGTTTAATTCTAAGTATGTCTATGAGTACAACGCTGGCTCAAACTACGCTACTAACCTCGACCTTAACTGGCTGGTAGAGGCAAAGATGTATGGCATTAGTTTTAACGCTAATAGCGGATGTCCCAATATGTTATGTGCCGCGGGCTTTATTGGAGAGCGTAGTGCCAACCATATCATTAGCAGCTGTGATGAGGCGAAAGATTTCGTGAGCGCGAAGTATGATTGGAAATACGATTCGGAGGGCTATCCCACAAGTTGCAATGTGTCGTGCTACGATGATTCTAATGTTTCTAAAAAGCCATATTTCACTTGCACCTACAAGTTTGAGTACGCCGAATAAAGGTGGGCAGAGCCTATGTCGAGCAGGGGCTACGGTTGATATATAGGAAATTAACAAGCTTAAAAAAAGAGCAAAAATATTGGCGTTTGCGAGATTTTTACTATCTTTGCCGTCCAAAGCAGATGCCTATGGGGTTGCGACTGACTATCGCCGCTGAGTGGCATCGAAGTTAAACTATTAATATTTAAACATTTATGAAGTCAATTCAGATTAACGGTACTACTCGCAAAGAGTTCGGTAAGAAGTACGCTAAGGCAGCACGTCGTGAGGGTCAGGTACCCTGCATCATTTATGGTGGCGGCGAGGAGGTAACATTCACCATCAACGCTAAGGAGCTCAACCAGCTCATCTACACTCCCAACTCATACATCGTTGAGCTCAACATCGACGGTAAGATTGAGAAGGCTGTAATGCGTGAGGTTCAGTATCACCCCGTTCGTGAGCAGGTTCTCCACGTAGATTTCTACCGTGTTCAGGAGGGTAAGCCCGTTGCAGTCAACGTTCCCGTTCGCCTTACAGGTAACGCTGAGGGTGTTAAGATCGGTGGTAAGCTCCAGCTCTCAGCTCGTAAGCTTACAGTTAAGGGTCTTGTTGAGTACATTCCCGATGAGATCGTTGTTGACGTTACTCCCTTGCAGGTTGGCCAGACTATCTTCGTAGGTGACCTCCAGCGCGAGAACCTCACATTCGTAACTCCTGCTACAACTGCTGTTTGCGCTGTTCGCGTAACACGTGCTTCACGTGCTGCTCAGTAGTCGAGCAACTGTGGGAAACTAACTAAAACCACAACGAAATGAAGTATCTTGTTGTCGGGTTGGGCAATATCGGAATGGAGTATGCTGCAACGCGCCACAACATAGGTTTCAGAGTGTTGGATGCCTTAGCCGAGGCATCCAATATCTCTTTTACGACGGTGCGCTACGGTGCTATGGCTACGCTCAAGCATCGCGGTCGTACGGTGCTTCTGTTGAAGCCCTCGACATATATGAACCTCTCAGGCAAAGCCGTGAGATACTGGATGGAGCAGGAGCGCATCCCGAGGGAGAATCTCCTCGTTATATCGGATGACATTGCCCTGCCGTTTGGTACATTCCGCATGCGTAAGAATGGTTCGGAGGGCGGACATAACGGTCTGAGAAACATCACGGAATTGTTGGGTGATAACCAGTATGCACGCCTGCGCTTCGGCGTGGGTGGCGACTTCCCGCGAGGCCATCAGGTGGACTACGTCCTCGGCGACTTCTCGGCCGACGAGTTGAAGGCCATGCCCGAGCGACTTAAGCTCTTTGGCGACGCGGTGCTATCGTTCGTATCTATTGGCCCTGACCGTACGATGAATACGTATAATGGTAAATAAAAAGAGTGCTTCGGCGCTCTTTTTGTTTGATACTTTTATTATCTTTGCCATCATTAGATGGTTATGTCACAACGAGGCATTAGAAGATTAACAGCCTCAAGTGGTGGTAATTTACGCTTTTTTCGTATATTTGTAGGTTGAATAAATATAAATGCAATGAACAAGATGGTGCTTGTGGCTGGCGGTGCTGGCTATATCGGGTCGCATACGACCGTAGAGCTTATCAATGCAGGATACGAGGTTATCGTTGTGGATAACTTCTCGAATAGCGATGCCTCGTCGTTGGAGGGCGTACGTAAGATTACAGGTGTAGAGCCTACGTTTGTGGAGGCGGACTGCTGCAATAAGGAGGCTATGCGCAAGGTGTTTGAGGCCTACGATTTCGACTCGGTGATTCACTTCGCTGCATTTAAGGCTGTGGGTGAGTCAGTGTCGGAGCCGCTAAAGTACTATCGCAACAACCTGCTATCGTTCCTTAATATCCTCGAACTTATGGCCGAGTACGGCCGTAAGAACGTGCTCTTCTCATCGTCGGCGACGGTCTATGGCGATGCTGAGGTGCTCCCTGTTACAGAGCTCACGGAGCGTAAACCTGCAACGTCGCCCTATGGCAACACGAAGCAGATGTCCGAGGATATCCTGCGCGATATGATGGCCTCGCACCCCACGATGCACGGTATAGCACTCCGCTACTTTAACCCCATTGGCGCGCACCCATCGGCACTAATCGGCGAGCTGCCGCGCGGCGTACCCAACAACCTTGTCCCCTATATCACGCAGACGGCTGCCGGTATTCGTGAATGCCTGAGCATCTTTGGCGACGACTACCCCACGCCCGATGGCTCATGCCTAAGAGACTATATCGACATCGTTGACCTCGCTCGTGCCCACGTTGTGGCTATCGACCGCATGGTCGAGGGTCGCTCGAAGCAAGGCTACGAGGTATTCAACGTAGGAACAGGTCGCCCCGTGTCAGTATTCGAGCTGGTCAAGGGCTTCGAGGGTGCCAACGACCTCAAGCTCAACTACCGCGTAGCGGAGCGTCGTGCTGGCGATGTCACGGCAGTATGGGCCGATACCACGCTTGCTAATGAGGAGCTCGGCTGGCATGCTGAGCGCGAGTTGGAGGATACGCTAAAGGCTGCATGGGCTTGGGAGAAGGCTGTGCGTGGATTATAGCCATAGACAACAATAAAGAGATATAATTAGGCGTTGTAATATAATAAGATATACGTTTAACAATGAAGAGATTAGTGGTACTGGTGCTACTGGCACTGATGATCATTCCCTCGGCCGAGGCTAAGCGTCGCGAAACACCCGAGGAGATCGAGCGTAAGACACGTCACTACTCCAGTTGGGAGTGGGGATTGTCTGGCCGCTTCAACCTTATATTCTACGAACTTGACTACATGCGTATCACTGGAGAGACGGGAGTGAAATCATACCAGAGCCAGACAAAGTTTGGTGGCGATGTGATGCTCAACGGCGGTTACTTCTTCGATAACCACTGGAGGCTCGGTTTAGAGATTGGCGCGAAGATTCAGTACAACTATACCACTATGCCCATAGCAGTCACCGCCCACTACTTCTACGGCAAGCGCAAGAACTGTCTATTTAACTTCCTAAACCTCGGCACCAACGTCATCTTCAATGAGGGCTTGCGCTTTGGTGCTATTGGCGCGGGAGGTGTGGGCTACCGCTTACAATCGCCCGATAGTGACCTAAAGTACGATATTACCATCGGCTACAACGTAATAATGATGAACCCGAAGCCTGTACTAAAGGGCGATTTTCACTTTCAGTCGAAGGATGTCAACCGTAAGGCCCTAAACCAGTCGGTATTCATCGGCCTCGGCATCACCTTCTAAACGTGAGTTTAAACTAAGAATATAGGACAATGAACCCATTCGACAACACTGTAGGTGAGTGGATTAACGAGCTACTTATCAAGTGGGGACTATCGGCAGATGTTGCCGATAAGCTCGACGGCTTTATTGTGCTTATATACTTAGTATTGCTAATCCTCGTCATCAACCTACTCTTCCGCTGGGGCGTGGTACGCGGCATTGAGTGGATCATTGCCAAGACCAAGGTGTCGTGGGATAATATCCTCTTCGAGGACAAGGTGATGAAGCGACTATGCGCCATCGTCACACCTTTGGTAATAAACATGATGCTACCGATGGTCATATCGTCACTCGACATACACTCTAAAGGCATTGCATCGTTTATGCAGAAGGCCGTAGACATAGCCATCGTCATCACCTGCGTACGTTTCATTGGCACGCTCTTTAAAGCAACCTTCGAGCTTATCGAGCACCGCCCTCAGTGGCACGGTAAGCCTATACGTGGATTGTTACAGATTGTGCAGGTGCTCCTTGCTCTCATCGCCACAATACTCATCATCTGCATTATCTTCAACATGTCACCCGTAGGTCTACTTACGGGCCTTGGTGCTTCGGCGGCCGTCATATCGTTCATCTTCAAAGATACGCTGCTTGGTCTTGTTGCTGGCATACAGCTCTCGGCAAACAATATGCTTAAGGTAGGCGACTGGATCGAGATGCCGAGCCGCGGCATTGATGGCGTTATTGTAGAGGTGTCACTCACAACCATCAAGATACGCAGCTGGGGTAATACGATGCAGACAATACCTCCATACCTGCTTGTAAGCGAGCCATTCGAGAATTGGCAGGCTATGCGTGACTCGGGCGGAAGACGTGTAAAACGTTCGCTCAACATCGACATCTCCACCGTACGCTTCGCCACGGAGGAGCTCATCGCCGAGCTACGCTCTAATAAGACGGTATCACCCATTTTTGACAAGATTGCAACCCAGAGCCTCGAGGGTGCTACACTCACAAACCTCGACCTCTATATGCGTAGTGTTGACGAATATCTCAACACGCACCCCCGCATACACAAAGGCATGATCATCATGGTTCGACAACTTCAGCCCACCGAGTGGGGCATTCCCATCGAACTATACTTCTTCTCGTCGGATGTCAACTGGATACCCTACGAGCACTTGCAGACCGAGGTTATCTCGCACGTCGTAGCCCTCGCACCACTCTTTGGCCTACGCCTATACCAGGCACCCTCGACGTTGGACCTCAAAGCCTAACGGATACCTATATAACTAAAGTGTGAGCATTGAGTTTAACATAGCACGACGACTGTCAAGCCGCAAGTCTGGAGCCAAGGTTGGCATTATGGAACGCGTGGCCACCATAGCCACGGCAGTAAGCGTTGCCGTCATCATCATCACACTCTCGGTGGTTGTAGGCTTCAAGCACGACCTATACAACCTTCTCTCGGGGGCATGGGCAGACATCACAATCACAGCGCCACAGAGCCGTGGTGTTGTCTCGGGCGTACGCCTTGAGCGTTGCCCCGAGCTCGACGTAATACTCAACGACAGCGAGGTTGCCCGCTACTCGCCATATACGGCAAAAGAGGGCGTACTCAAGAGCGACGACAACATCCTTGGCGTGCTACTCAAGGGTGTGGATACACTCTTCGTGCCAGATTTTTTCGCCGAACGCATCGTGGAGGGTCACTTCCCACGCATCGGCGATAATCCCCGTAACAAGGATATCCTCATATCGCAGAGCATGGCTGCGAAGATGGATGTTACGACAGATGACCGCTTAGAGATGGTCTTCGTCGATGGCGATGGCTCAATACTACGCGATCGCTTCGTCGTAAGTGGCATATACCATACGGGGGTGGATGTAATTGACGATGGCGTTGTCCTTACCGATATGCGTAACGTCTCACGCCTATACGATGGCGACACGCAGAGCGTTACGGGCTACGAACTATGGCTTACAGACGAGGCAGATAGCTTCTACACCGTGCAGCGCCTAAACCTTGAGCTTATCAAACTATACGAGGACAAGGGCATTGATGCTGAGGCATTTACCGAACGACAGATATTTCCCGACATATTTGGATGGCTTGCCACCCACGACGTTACTGCACTGGCCATCATCGTCATTATGATTGTCGTGGCATTGCTTAACATGACAACATCGTTGCTTATCATCGTGCTTGAGCGTCAGCGAATGATTGGCGAGCTGAGAGCTATGGGCATGCGACGCAGATTGGTTGTCCGCATCTTTCTCTTTAGGGCTCTCTTTATCACTGGCCGAGGATTAATCTGGGGAACTATTTTGGGCGTTGTGCTGGTTGTTATTCAGCACACGTGGGCCGTTGTTCCACTGCCGTCGGAGGGTTATCTGTTGGAGGCTGTACCCGCAGCACTGTGTTGGGGCTGGTGGTTAGTGGCCATCATGGGCGTTATGGTAGTAACACTCTTAGTGATGCTACTGCCCGCTGCCTTCTCGGCACGTATATCGCCCGCCGAGATTATGAGATACGAATAAAACATCAGTGAGATATGAAACCATACAACGAGGAGCAAACAAAGAAGGAGCAGGTGGAGGAGATGTTCGATAACATCGCCCCTACATACGATAAACTCAACCATATTATGTCGCTCAACATCGACCGTATCTGGCGCAGACGCGTTATGCGCATCGTACGTCGCTCGAAGGCGCATAAGATTATGGATGTTGCCACTGGTACGGGTGACCTTGCTATCGCTATGGCCAAGAGGGTTGATCGCACACATATACTCGGCATCGACCTGTCGGAGGAGATGCTCGCCGTAGCACGACAAAAGATACTCAAACAGGGACTCGAGGAGCGCATCATGATTGAGAAGGGCGATGCCGAGAACCTTACGATGGTGTCAGACTGTTCAATAGATGCTGCCACGGTAGCCTTTGGCGTGCGCAACTTCGAGAATATGGAACGCGGCCTCAGCGAGATATACCGCACCCTTAAGCCCGAAGGAAAGCTCGTTGTACTGGAGTTCTCGATGCCACATAACCGCTTCATACGCTGGATATACTCGCAGTATGCACACCGTCTGCTTCCATGCATCGGAGCCGCCATATCGAAAGATAAGCAGGCATACACCTACCTTCCCGAGTCGGTTGAGGAGTTTCCCTCGCCCGAACGTTTCTGTGAGATCTTACAAGGCGTTGGCTTTAGAAGTGTAAAGCGTCGCTCGCAGAGTTTTGGCATAGCATATATATACGAGGCAACAAAATAGTCTACCTATGAGTCTACGCGCACTACTCCTAACACTCGTTATCAGCATCACGTGCTGCATATCCACGGCCTTCGCCTGCCATAGAGAGAGAGTGCCGAGGGGTGTGAGCTTTGAGGGTATAGCACGCGCCACGCACATCTCCAGCTCGGGCATGAACCTATACGTCAAGCTCGACAACACCATGGGGCGACGACTCGTCATCACACGTGGTGAGGTAGACATCATGTTGGGAGGTAGCATTAAGGTGACAATATCGCTTCGCGACAAGGTTACCATAGCTAAGGGCTACAACGACGAGCTGCTACTACCCTTACGCTTTAAGAGCGTGAGTACGCCAACGATTGTCTCCGTACTACGACGCATAGCCTCGAACGAGCGACAGAACGTCACCATCTCGTATCGTGTTCGTGGTGGCACGCAGCTACTGCGCAAGACATTCAAAGAGGAGAATATTGCCATCTCGGAAATTTTCAATAACTTCGCAATATCGGAGCTGACGATCTCCGATTTAATAGAATTCTTAAGATAGTAATAACTACTTTAAACATATAGTGTTATGTTGTTAACTCGTTTTAGAATAATCCTCACGCTCATAGCTGCGTTGGTCTGCGTAGAGACCTATGCACAGAACATCGAAGCCATGCGAAGCAACCTATCATCACGTGCGATAGATGGATCACATGTTCGCGTCACGGAGGACGGTTCATCTAAGGAGGCCATTGCTGCTGTTGAACAGCAAAGGCGTGTGAGTCAAGTCAGTGGCTTTAGGATCGTGATCTTCTCGGATAACGGACAGTATGCTGGCGATACGGCAAAGGAGGTGCTCATCGACTTCCGTAGCAGCTTCCCACATATAAATGCCTACCTCGTCTACGAGAGCCCATATTTCAAAGTGTCGGTTGGTGACTGCCTGACGATGGAGGAGGCGCAGATACTTATGGCCGAGCTTACAAGCAAATATCCCAAGGCTTTTCCTAAGCGTGAGGATATCAAACTATCCAATCTTCAGGATGTTAGAGTAAAGAGCCGTGCGCCAGTAGACTCAGTGGTTGTCGAAACGCCAATCGTAGTAGAGAACTACTGATTTATGCAGCATATCCTACTCTTTATGCAGAAAAATAGGACACCTTATGCATTTTTAGGGCAATTTTTTGCTCGAATAAAATGAGTTTTATAAATTTGTGGTGTCAAAAACTTTATTTTTACTTAAACTTTATAGCTATGAAGAAGATTTTTGCATTTGCAATTTTGTTTGCTGCTGTATCAATGGTTGCTTGCGGCGGCGAGCAGAAGAAGGCTGAGGAGGCTCAGGAGGAGGCTCCTGCAACTGAGTGCTGCGCAGAGTGCGCTGCTGAGGAGGCTGAGGCTTGCTGCGGTGAGTGCACTGAGGGCAAGGAGTGCTGCGAGGAGAAGGCTGCTTGCGAGGGCGAGTGCTGTGGCGAGTGCGCTGCTGAGGCACCTGCAGAGGAGGTTGTTGCTGAGTAATTATCTCCGTCAACAAACAAGAGAGGCTGACCGTTGGTCAGCCTCATTTTTTGTCTATGCCAATGAGCTACTTCACTGGTTTCACCTTGTAGCCAGCAGCCTTGAGCAGAGCGATAACACCTTCATCGCCGGGAAGATGTCCCGCGCCGACGACAAAGAGTGTCGGAGCCTCGCTCATAACCGCAGGCATAGCCTCAACCCAGCGGTGATTGCGGTCGGTGAGTATCTTTTGGAACTCCTCGAGGGTCATATCGCCACTGAGCAACTCCTTCTCCGTAAGGCGGCGGATGCTCTTCATATCGTGCGAAAAGTAGGCATCAGTCATCGCCTGCATCTCAGCAAGAGTCTCGGCGTTTTTATCCACCAACTCGAGTAGCTCCTCACGCTCCTCCTCATCACTCATCCCGCCATAGAGCAGCTCCATCTGGAACTCCACGCTCTCGAAGCCACCAACAGGCTTACCAGCTTTTCGCGCCTCCTTCTGGAAGTACTCGTCGATAAGGTTCGTGGCATCAAACTCGGGTGTGAGCTTCATAAACTGCATCATAATCAACTGTATAGCGAGCACAGAAGGTCGCATACGACCAAGCTGCCCTCCGACCATCGGATTATTTAGGTCGACACCCATAACCTCGCGCATATAGGCATTGATACGCCCCAGCTCATCCTCAGTAAAGAGGTCAGAGATATGCTTGCCGTCGGGCAACATCATAGCCTCAACCATAAGCTGTTGAGCCTTGCCCATATCCTTGGCATCCACCTCGCCATACACCTGCTCGACGGTAGCCAGAGCCTCCTTCGCCCCCTTGATCTCGTCGACAAACGACGCAGGAGCAAGATGATATGTACCAATGATATACGATGGTTCATCAAGGCCATTGCCCGACACGCGATAGAGCAACTGAGCGTTGGCCGTGCCGATGAACGAGATGGCCAAGAACAGTGTTCCAAATAGCTGTTTCATCTTCATAATTCCGTTATTTTGTACGCACAAAGCGCAGTGAATGAGGCGTTGTCTGCTTGATTATGATGCGCTCATCGAAGGCATATCGGCGATAGAGTTCGTCATTATAGTAGCGGATGGTCACCATCTCCACATCCTCCTGCTTATCGACATCGAAGCCCTCGGCACGAAGCTCCGAGATGGCATCGTCAATATGCCACGATGCATCAACAGCCATATAGAGGTTCACCGCCGAGTTATGCACGAGGTTGATGCGTATGCGGTGGCTGTCGAACGTTGTAAACACCTTGGCGAACTTCTCCTCCAAGACGAACGACAGGTCGCGCGAGTGGAGGTTCAGAAGCACCTGGTTGTTCTTCTGTATCATAATAGGCTCGTAGGCACGCTCCACGTCGCCCGTGATAACCGAGCCTGGGGCGTTCTTGTCGCCAAAGGGTCGTACGTATAGCGGTATATTCTTCTGCTGCAACGGCTTAATGGTCTTTGGGTGGATGATCTGCGCACCGCTATACGCCATCTCGATAGTATCCATATAGTTCAGGCGGTCGAGCTTCTTGGCATCGGGGAAGATCTTGGGGTCGGCATTAAGAATGCCGTCGACATCCTTCCACACGCTCATAGACTCAGCATCGAGTACGTGGGCAACGATGGCTGCCGAGTAGTCCGAGCCCTCACGACCGAGTGTCGTCGTGGTGCCGTCGGGAGCACCGCCGATGAAGCCCTGCCCCACGAATACCGACACCTCGCTATCGGCAATCTCGCGCTTGAGGCGTACGGCCGTAGCCTCGATATTGACGTTGGCATCCTTGTGTCGCTGTTCGGTGAGGAAAGCACGGCGCATATCCACCCAGCGGTTAGCCACGCCATGGCCATTGAGGTAGTTCGAGATGATGGTCGTAGAGACCAACTCGCCGAAGGCCACGATGGTATCGTACCACAGCTCGGCATCCGAGGGGCGATAGATGGTGTTACGCACCGTGTTACGCAGCTGCTTGAAGAGGAGGTCTACCTGCTCGATGGTGACATCCGCACCCATAAGGTCGTCGATGATGCCGCGGTGGTAGGCATAGCTCTCATCTATACGCTCCATGGCGAGCTTCTCGTTGCCCTGCTGCATGGCAGCAAATACACCCTCGAGGGCATTTGTGGTCTTACCCATCGCCGAGACGATGATGAAGAGGTCCTTCTCGCCGCTCACGATGTTATGTAGATTGCGTACGCCCTCGGCATTCTTCACCGAGGCACCGCCAAATTTATATACTTTCATAGGCTGAATATTTTATCCTTGTTTTATGGCTACAAATTTATAAAAAATTTTCAAAACAACATTATCTTGATTTCATATTTTCATAGACTGACATATAAAAAATTCGACGGACAGCCGTAGCCTCCGTCGAACTTCTACTCTATGCTCACCCCTCTGGTAAGCAGCCCTACCTCTCGGGCTTGATATCCTTGACTCTAAGCTGCTTACTTACCGTGCCGCGGTAGTGGTTCTCCACGATCTGGTAGCATACCGAGATAGGCTTACCGGCGCGTACCCACTCGTAGTGCGTTGGCTGCTGGAAGGCAATAGCCGGGATGGTCGTGTGCGGCTTCTGGCGCTGCATAAGATCCATACGCAAGTGGTCGCACTCTACACCTACGAGCTTTGCATCGCCGCGGTTGCTCGTGCCACGCGTCATAAAGACGGGGGCGGGGTTTCCAGGGCCAAAGGTCTGGAAGCTGTTGAGCTGGCGATGAAACTCATCGGTAATCTCCGAGAAGAGCAACTCGCAGTCGATATCCACCTGAGGCACAAGGATACTCGGGTCGATATTCTTCTCCACGTAGTCATTGAAGCGCTTTGTGAACTTCTCAACATTCTCCTCCTTCATCGTAAGACCCGCAGCGTACATGTGGCCACCGAAGTTCTCCAGCAGGTCGGAGCATGACTCCACAGCTTGGTAGAGGTCAAAGCCCGCAACCGAGCGTGCCGAGCCCGTAACAAAGCCGTTAGACTTCGTGAGAACAACCGTAGGACGGTAGTAGGTCTCGATAAGTCGCGAGGCAACGATACCCACGATACCCTTCATCCACTTGGGATTATAGATAACCGTGCTCTTCATAGCCTTAAGCTCGGGGTTGGCCTCAACGTAGTCGTGAGCCTCCTGCGTAACATTACGGTCGATGCTCTTACGATCCTGATTATACGAGTCGATAACCTCGCCGAACTTCGCCGCCTCCTGCTCGTTACCCTCGATAAGAAGGCTCACGGCAGCATGGCCACCCGAGGGTGCTGCGTTCTCATCGTCCTCATCCATACGCATACGGCCGGCAGCGTTGATACGCGGGCCGATCTTAAAGACGATGTCGTCGATGGTTATGTTATGACCCTCAAGGCCACAAATCTTGATTATCGAAAGCAGTCCCTTCGAGGGCGAAGAGTTGAGCTTGCGCAATCCGTAGTATGCCAAAATGCGGTTCTCGTCCACAAGAGGCACAATGTCCGAAGCGATACTCACAACCAACAGATCCAACAGATGCTCGATCTCCGAGAACGGGATGTTGTTGCGTCGTGCATACGCCTCGACGAGTTTAAATCCCACGCCACAGCCCGAAAGCTCGTCGAACGGATAGGTACAATCCGTACGCTTGGGATCCAATACAGCCACTGCCTGAGGAATCTCCTCGGCAGGTAAATGGTGGTCGCAGATGATGAAATCTACGCCCTTTTGCTTGGCATAGGCCACCTTCTCAACGGCTTTGATGCCGCAATCCAGTGCAATGACCAGCGTTACGCCTTTACGTACAGCATGGTCGATGCTGCGGATAGATATGCCGTATCCATCGACATATCGGTCGGGAATGTAGAACAACAGATTCTTGTGTCCTATCTGGCTCAAAAACTTGTAAACGAGCGATACAGCCGTTGTTCCATCGACGTCGTAATCGCCATAGATCATAACTGTTTCCTGCTCCTTCACTGCCTTCTCGATGCGTTCCACCGCGCGGTCCATATCCTTCATTAGGAACGGATCGTGCAAGTCGCGAAGCGCGGGCGAGAAGAACTTCTTGGCCTTCTCCACGGTGTCTATGCCCCTCTGAACTAGCAGGTTGGTAAGCACTGGCGACATACCGAGGCGTGAGGACATAGCCTCCACCACCGTACGGTCGCCCTGTGGCTTGACAACCCATCTTTTCTCTATGGGCATAACGTTTATTTTTTATATTTAACATTTAAATTTTTCGTTAAGTGGTTGATAAACTTGGGCTTCACCTCCTCCATTGTAACCTCACGGCCAGTGAGTGTAGTGAGCGAACATACGCCACGATCGGTAAAGCCGCAGGGGTTAATAAGGTGGAACCAATTGAGGTCTGTGCATACGTTCATTGCAAGACCATGCATCGTAACGCCATGTGAGGCACGCACGCCAACAGCACACAACTTCGTGAGGCGTGAGCCCTGGGTAATCCATACACCCGAGGCACCCTCCGAACGGTGAGCCTCGATGCCATACTCCGCAGCGAGGTCGATGACGCTCTGCTCCAGTGCATCAATATAACGTCGAATACCCAAACCTATTGCGTCGAGGTCGATAATCGGATAGCATACAAGCTGTCCGGGACCATGGAACGTGATATCGCCACCACGGTCTATATGATAGAACTCCGCACCGAGGGACTTGAGTCGCTCCTCCGTGCAGAGCATATTGCCCTCATTGCCACTCTTGCCCAAGGTATAAACGGCAGGATGCTCGACAATAAGAATTGTGCCACACGAATCATCGCTGGCAACACTCTTGTCGAGCTTCTTCTTACACAACGCATCGAACAGCGAACGCTGCAACTCCCAGCACTCGCCATACGCCATTGTCTGTAAATCTCTGATCTCTACCTCCTGCATACCTTATTTACAGCTTCAAGTGCGGCATCGGCCAAATACGACGAACGCACAAGAGGTGCGCTCGCACAATAGCTGAAACCCATCTCGAGAGCTGCAATACGGTACTCTTCGAACTTCTCAGGAGTGATATACGCCTTGACAGGATAGTGCTCCTTGGTAGGTCGAAGATACTGGCCGAGGGTGACGATGCTCACACCCACCTCGCGCAGATCGCGAAGCGTTTGCAGCACCTCCTCCTCACTCTCACCAAGACCGAGCATAAGGCCGCTCTTGGCTACCGCCCCACTTTGTGCTATGTGCTCCAACGTACGGAGCGATGTGCGATACTTCGCACGTGAGCGCACCTCAGGGGTCAGTCTCTCGACGGTTTCGATGTTGTGTCCCACAATGTCGGGACGCGATGCCAGCACCACGTCAATAAGATCGGGGCGGGCATCCATATCGGAAATAAGGAGCTCTATTGTTGAATCGGGATTATCTCTGCGGATTGCCTCCACCGTGCGTGCCCATATCTGAGCACCGTGGTCTTCGAGGTCGTCACGCGTAACAGATGTAACAACAACGTGCTTCAGGCCCATTAGCTTCACGCTCTCGGCAACCTTATCGGGCTCCGCCTCGTCGGGAGGCAGGGGTCGACCTGTCTGCGTAGCACAGAAGCGACAATTACGAGTACAAATATCACCCAAGATCATAAACGTTGCTGTACGACGACTCCAGCACTCCGCCTTATTTGGGCACATACCGCTACTGCATATAGTATGCAGGCAGCGACCCTCGACGATCTGCTCAACGTCCGCTGTATCAGCCGTACTCCTCAGGCTTATCTTCAGCCATTCGGGCTTTCTCAGATACTCGTATTGTTCACGTACCTTCGGCATTTTAAGTTCACTTTTTTCCAATTGATGCAAAATTACAAAAAATTTCAATTATTGCAAATTTTTATTAGAAAAAAGTGTCATATCAGCGATATTTATCTACTTCTTGGCGCGACGCCCCAATTCTACATACTCGGTGTAGACGAGCTCGGTATGGGGATTTGACGACCATATCTCCTGGCGTATACCCTTAGTGCCGTAGCGAAAAAAAAGAAACTTTCGCGGCACACGATGCACCACCTGGCGTAGCGTGTCGACCGAGCGCAACGAGTAGCTGAGGCTATCGCCATGCACCCTACCAGCGATGTTACTCCATGCATCGCCATCGGAGAATAGACGAACGGTATCGCGCACCGTATCGCGAACGATAATCGTGTCGCGCAGCGTAACGGTGGCATCATAGCGGCTCTCCGTGGCACTCACAGCGTAGCTCTCGGCACGACGCAGACGCAATCCGAGCGAACGAATAATTTCGGCATCACGCACCCGATACTCCTTAAACTCCGCAACGCTGAGTTCCAGCGCCACGACGCGTGCCGCCGACTCGTTAGCCTTCGTGCGATAGAGTGTAACACCCTGTAACAGTGAATACTGATTGTTGCGTAACCGCATGTTTTCATCGTACAGATTACGGATTACAACAACGGATACGACAAGTGCTGCGAGGAGCGTAACAGCCCCCCAGAATAGAAACTTTTTCATACAAGATTATAAGATTAGTGACCCACAAAGATACACTCAAAAAAGGGCCCTAATTTCTAATCTTTTTAGAAATTGCTAAAAAAGTGACGGTTATCGTAAACCGTAAGATACGAGATGGCGACCCGCCACATGCTATTATGGAGATGCAGCTGTGGCACTGACACAAAAAAAAACCGCATAGGCCATACTTTACGTATCTCCCATGCGGACTTCTTTACGAAGCGTCGCTAATGCGCCGCTATAACAACTGTTTACTCTGTCTTTATATCCTTATTTACATTCTTCGAACCTATCAAAGCATAGTAGAGCAAGTATGCAAGGCCAGCGACGATCACCCAATAGCTTGTGAGGTAGCTGCCCGTCCAGTCAACGATACCGTTCTGCAACAGAGGAAGGATACCACCACCGCAAACCAAGGCCATAAAGATACCAGAGGCCTTCTCAGTGTACTTACCAAGGCCCTCAACAGCGAGGTTGAAGATACCTCCCCACATTACCGATGTACATAGACCGCACAACACCAACAGAGCGGCATTGATGGGCACCTCAGCCATACCAAAGCCCTCGGTTCCCTTGAATACTGGGAGGTTAACGCTAATTGCGGGATCAAGGAACATTGCGCCAAGAACCAAACATAGGCCTAAGAGCGACACCGCACTAAGCATAGCCTTAGCCGACACCTTTGCACCGAGAGCAGCACCTGCCAAACGGCCAAAGAACATCAACAACCAATAGGTAGCAGCCACCGTAGCAGCAATACCCTCAGCACCAGTCTCTACGCTAAGGCCTCCATTCTGCAACCACTTCTGCAACACGTTGGGAATACCTACCTCAACACCCACGTAAATGAAGATGGCAATAGCACCCAGAACGAAGTGACGGAAAGACATAGGGCCAACCTTCGAGTCGCTCTTCTTAACCTCAGCCGATGTTGTATTCTCAGGGATGTTTGTGAAGAGGATAACTACAAATGCCAGGGCGAAGATAGCCAAAGCGATGAACATCAATGGGAACACCTGCTTAATCTTGGCATCAACAATACTGGGGACAAAGACACCCGTGAGGAAGATAACGGCCGTACCCATGAACGAGTTGAACGAGCCACCCACCTGTAATAGCTGATTACCACGGTTGCCACCACCAGCGAGCTTATTAAGCATGGGGTTAACCACGATGTTAAGCATACACATAGAGAAACCAGCGATGAAGGCACCGAGGAGATATACGCCAAAGGCGAGGTCGCCTTGCAAAAGGCCAGCGATAGTCTGAACGCCAACACCCGTGAAACCTACCAAAACAGCAGCAAGGGCGGTAAACTTATAGCCACGACGCTGGAGGAGGTTACCCGCGGGGATGCCCATACATGCGTAAGCAATAAAGTTCGCGAATACGCCGAGCGTACCCATCCAGTTAGCAACATCAAACTGGTTCTTCAGCACATCACCCATGGGTGATGCAAGATTGGTTACAAACGAGATCATTCCGAAGAGCAGAATCATCACGATAATTGCCAATAGATTACCTTTCTTTTGTGTACTCATAACTCTATAATTTTATTAACGGTTTTTACTTATCACGCTCTGCAATAAAGGTGCAGAGATCCATCAACGCACGGCGGTATGGCGACTCGGGATACTTCGACAGGAGGTGCATAGCACGCGACAGATAGGCGTGCATAGTCTCCGACGCAAGCTCCGCACCGTGACCCTCGTCGACAATCTTCTGAAGCTCATCGACAGCCGTATTGTCTACGTCGCAACGCTTCAACGTAGCGATAATCTCCTCGCGACGCTCCTTCGTAACACGCTCCATAACCTCAATCAACGGTAGCGTGATCTTATGCTCGCGGAGGTCGTTATTCACAGGCTTACCCGTGTTGTTCTGGCGGTTATAGTCGAGGATGTCGTCCTGAATCTGGAAGGCCATACCTATCGCCTCGCCGAACTTACGCATACGGTCGATCTCTTCGCGCGAAGCACCAACAGAGAGGGCTCCAAGCGCAGCTGCCACACCCAAGAGGCTCGCCGTTTTACGGTAGATGATATCGAAGTAGTCGTTGCGCGTGGTGTCGAAACGGCTGGCGTGCTGACTCTGCAACACCTCACCCTCGCAGAGGGTAGCCATAGCCGAGCCTACGTACGATACAAGGTCATATTGCGCACTGGCCATGCCCAATGACATTGTGCGTGCAAGGATATAGTCACCCAGAATGATGGCCGTATCGCTCTGCCACTTGGCATTCACCGAGGGTTTGCCACGACGCTCGTCGGCACCGTCGAGCACGTCGTCGTGGATAAGCGAGGCGGTGTGAATCATCTCAACGAGCATAGCCGCGAGGTATGTGCGCTTCGAGCAATGGCGCTCACGTCCACACTCCTCAGCAGTATCAGCCACCGAGGCAGCACTCATCGAGGCCGTGAGCAACGTGAGTATCGGACGGACACCCTTACCACGCGACGAGAGCGCATAAGTGAGCATATCCTGAAGCATCTCGCCCTCGGCACTAAAATTATCGGCCACGAAGCTATCAAAGGCCTCCAGGTCGGCAAGTATAGGTTTACGAATAACCTCTATCGATATCATAACTTTAGGTTTGAACAAACAAAGATAGTGATTTTTTTGTAAATCCTAATTAGTAATGAGCAATAAGTGATTTTTAATTAGTAATGAGTAGCTGGAAATTCGTATTTATTCTTTCTCATGGCGAACAGGGTGAACAAACAACAAAGGGGAGTTGAAGAGTAGTAGAAAGGGTAGTTCAAGTGTTTAGTAATCGGTTATGTGGTGAGTATTAGGTAAAACACTTTCTACTACCCTTTAGCGCCTTTAGGTGCGAACAACCTTTAGACTACCCTTAAACTACCCTTAGACTACTTATTAATTAATATTTCATCGTCTGCGTTTCTGTCGCCTATAACGCAGGCGTTGCAGCAGCTCACGGCGCATAAGCAGTGAGATACGTCTAAACGTAGGCTGGATAACCTTGTCGGGACGTATGTCGCTCACGCGCAACGAGAGGATTATAAGGCAGCCAACGGCAACGACAATGAGCCAGCCGTAAATCTCCTTCATCGTCTCGATAAGTGCCTGCACCTGAACCGCTCCAAAGAGTTCGGGGAGCGACATAGCTCGCAGTGCATCGTTGGCGACACCATCAATCTCCGAGCCAAGAAGCATAGCGTTACGCGTGAGCATAACTTTCATCACACGGCCAATAATCGCTGTGCCGATGACGCTGGCAAGCGCGGCACTAAACATATTGAGCGTACCTACACCCTGCGTGAAGTGCGTAGGGAAAGGTAGGCGCGTGAGCGACGTGAGGATGACGATGCTGAGCATTGTATAGCCCACCGAGCGCACAAAGATTGGGAATATCAGTGCCTCGTATGGAATATTGTAGTCGATGGCGAAGTAGAAATAGCCAACGTAGATGAGCAGCAGCGAGAAGGCGATGACCATCATACGCTGGTATGTCCACTTCTTACGTGCAAACGTGAGCCACGTGAAGCCAGCGCCCACGACCGTACCTACCAAGGCCACCCAGTTAAGCGATATCATATTCAGCGCATCGTAGCCGAGGATGCCCTCCATCAGAGCGTGCTCGAAGATATGCGACGGGGCAAGCAATATATCGGCCACGATAGTCATGCCGATAACGATAGGCAATACCTTGAACGACAAGGTCTTAAGCGACACGTAAGGGTGGCGTATGAACGAGGCTCTTAGCAGGTTCATCGCAAGCGACAGTACGGCGAAGATTGTAGCGTGGCGTATAGGCTCACCCTGCCACCAGTCGTAGTGCTCGCCATAGAGGCATATAAAGAGCACGGACATTGCCCAGAAGCCCCAGATGACCATACCCAACCAGTCGATGCCCAGCAGCGGCAGGCGCGGCATAACGGCACAACCCTTAAAGAGGGCGAGAACGACAATCCACATAAGGAGCAGGAGCACGATGATTGCCCAGTGCATATAGTGCCACGAAGCCCACACCGAGAAGCCTATGGCTGCGATACCCGAGAGCTGTATGCAGCTGTTGACCACTAGGTAAACATAGGAGAAGAATACCGAGAGGTCGCGCGTGGGTGTTATCCAGAGCTGAATCGTGGAGTTACACTCGAGCGTAGCCCACATACGGAAGAAGCCCGCAACGAGCGACACGCCGACAAGCAGCGGCACACTCGTCGTGTGCATAGCCACAAGGTTAGCAGCTATAATCACAGCGAAGCAGGCCGACAGAGCGCTCTTGGGACGCACGGCACTACGCAGGCGGAACATTATCGGGAAGAAGAGGGCCATGCCCACCAACGAGGCGTAGCCCGCCATCATTATATCCTCCTGAAGGAGTGCCGTCGAACCAACCATCTCGCCAGCAGCGGCCATGTAGACACCGCCCGAGAGCTGCACGACGATAACCATCACAACGATAATCCACGGACGAAGTGCCTCGGGCACAAAGTCCTTCATCTGCGGTATCGAGAATGGCATTATAGGATGTCCACTCATCGCTTAATACAAGACCTTACATTCGACGTTCATACCCACGCCGACGCGCTCAAGATCCTCGGCACGATTATCCTCCGTGAAGTCGATGAGTACGGGGATGCGCTGCTCTATCTTGATGAAATTACCCGACGAGTTATCCTGCGGCAATATCGACATACTACCGCCTGTGGCACGCGACAGCGAGCGCACAACGCCCTTATATACAACACCTGGCACGGCATCGACCTCGATCTCCACCTTGTTGCCAGGCTTGACGTGCTCGATCTGTGTCTCCTTGTAGTTTGCCACAACCCACTTCTCCGATTCATCCACAATGTCAACGATACGCTGGCCAGGGTGAACGAGCTGTCCTACGTGGATATTCTTCCTGCCCGTAACACCACTACATGGTGCAATGACAACCGTGTACGATAGGTTCAGACGTGCAAGGTCGAGGGCTGCCTCGGCTACGGCAATGCCCGCATCGTTCTGACCAAGGCGCGTGTTCTGCTCACGGCCTACTGCCTCCACCGAGGCACGCTGCTTGAGGAGCACCTCGTAGCGAGCCTTTGCCGCCTCGAACTCCGTGCTCATATCGTCGTACTGCTGGCGTGTGACAGCACCATCGGCCAGAAGGTTCTTGAAGCGCTGGAAGTTACGCTCAGCATTCTCAAGGCGTATGCGTGCCTCCTCGAGCGTAGCATCCGTCACGGCGATATTGCTCTTCGTCGTTGATATAACATTGTGCATGGCATCTTTATCGGTCGTAGCGTTCTGGTAGCTCGCCTCGGCCTGAGCCAGGCGGAAGCGGAACTCGGCATCCTCGATGATAAGGAGCGTATCGCCACGCTCGACCCTCTCGTACTCGCCGAAGCGTACCTCCTTGACGAAGCCCTGGATGCGAGCATCAACAGGCACGATGTGCTGCTCGACCTGTGCATTTTCGGTAAACTCCACATTGCCCAAGTGTACGAACTTGGCACATACCCACACAATGGCTACGGCCAAGAGAGCTATGGCCAGCACGTTATAAATTCTCTTCTTTGTTCTGTGTTTCATGATGTTATCTTATTTTACGGTTTTACAATATTCCTGCTGTTGCCTGAAGTTTAGCGTAGCGCACAAGGATAGTGATGCGAGCGTTGGCCAGCTGAAGCTCGGCATCGAGGAGCTGGTTGGCCGCGTCGATCATATCGGTAATCAGGGCGATGTCGTTGTTGTAACGCTTCTCGATGACGTGGTAGTTGCTCTGGGCAAGCTCCACACCCTTACGATAGGTGTCGGCAGCAACGAAGGCCTCCTCGTAGCGTATGTAGTCGCTATGTATGGCCAGCGCGAGCTTCTCGCGTGCATCGTCGAGCTCACGGCGCGAGTGGTCGGTGGCGATATGCTCACGACGTATGGTACGGTTGGCCTTGTATAGCGACGACAGCTTAAACGACACACCTACACCCACATACCAGTAGTTGAAGTTCTTGTTGATGACGGGAACCTCGATGGTGATGGGGCCGTCAAAGTGGTTTGCAGCAATGAGTGCCACACTCGGCCTGCGCTCGGCACGCGCCAGCTGCTCGGCACGCTCGCCCATGGCCACCTTGAGCTCTCCGCGCTTGAGGTCATAGGCCTTCTCGGCAGCGAGACTCTGCCAATAATTCTCGTCAGCAGCCACGGCGAGGGTGTGGTCAACGTCAATGTCGGGGATGATATCCGTTGTGGGGTCGAGGCCTATGGTCGTGGCAATCTCTGTCGAGAGTATGCGTATGGTATTCTCCACCTCAGTACGTGCCAGCTCGAGGCGCTGCAGGCGAAGCTCGTAGCGCGTGATGTCGTTCTCCAAGGCTACACCCTCGCGGCAGCGTGCCTCCGTGTCGGCGATAAGCTCCTCGGCGAGGGATATGTTACGGTCGTAGACCTCCTTGATGTTACGCATCTTGCCGAGCTCGAGGTAGAAGCCCGTGAGCAAGAAGCGCACACGCGAGCGCGTGGCATCGAGGTTGACGCCCGCCATCTCCTGCTTCAAGCGAGCCATGGCGATAGAGTTGGTCACCACGCCACCGCCATAGATTAGCTGCGAGGCCTCCACAGCGAAGTTATTGCCGAAATGCGGCATCTCGACATTCATGGCGTTCGAGAAATTGCGGTCGGTGAGGGTACCATTACCCAAGAAGCTCGCCGAGGCCGACACATTGAGGTCAGGCAGACGACCACCCTTGGCCTCCACGACAGCGGCCTCTGCCTCGGCAACAGCCACACGGCTGACTTCGATGCTCTTCGAGTTCTCCTCGGCAAGGGCAAAGAGCTCGTTGATGGTGAGCCTGCGACTCTCCTGCGCCACGACAGAGGTTGGCACAAAGCCGAGAACTGCACATAGCAGTAGTAATAAAATCTTTTGTTTCATTCTGCTGTTAACTTATTGTTTATGATTATGTTGACTAATAAACACTGGACACGACGACACAGCCATCGGCACCTCACTCGAAGTGTCGATTGCAATGTGTGATAGCTCGGCGGCTACGCTATGATAACAGGGGTATTACGACTCCCAGTTTGTTGAGATGTTACGCGATAGAGCGTTCGCAAAGCGAACGAAGTAAAATGTTGGGGTACAGTATTTTATATCTCTCATTATGGGTGGAACACTGTATGTATTCCACTGCAAAGATACAACTTTTTTTTAAATTAGTAGAGAGGAGTGAGTTGTTAAATGGCAACTAAATGGGTAGTTTGAGAGTTGTTCGCACCTAAAGGTGCTAAAGGGTTGTTCGCGGGCGTTGCCCACTAAATGGTGGTGGAAAGTGTTTTGTCTTACCATCATCTAACAACCAACCCAAAACACCTAACTACCCTTTCTACTACTCTTTAGCGCGTAGCGCGGACAACTCTTACTCCTCAACTACCCTCCTCCCCCTCTCGTGTTCCAACCGTGCTGTTAACAACACTGTTTATAACTGCGAAACAACTATTAATAAATAGTCGCGCGCGAGATGTTGTCATTTACCATAAAATACGTAATTTTGTGGTTGCTTAAATCGGAATACTATGGCAAAGCAATATAAGAAAGCATCAGAAAACAACAGCGAGGCTTTTGCACGCATGACTGGCATCGACGGAACGGTACCCCCTCAGGCCACGGAGCTTGAGCAGGCGGTGCTTGGTGCGTTGATGTTGGAGAAGGATGCCATCATCGACGTACAGGAGTATGTCAAGGTTGAGACCTTCTACCTCGAGGAGCACCGCATAATCTTCAAGGCCATTCAGGACCTGTCGTTCGATATGAAGGCCATCGACCTCTACACCGTAACCGAGCGCCTCAAGGCACAGAAGGAACTTCAGAAGGTGGGAGGTGCGGCATACCTCGCCGAGCTCACGCAGAAGGTGGCATCGGCGGCACACGTGGAGTTCCACGCCAAGATTATCGCACAGAAGTATGTGCAGCGCGAACTCATACGCTCGGCCACAGAGATTGAGCGTCGCTCCTACGACGAGGAGGTCGACGTTACGGAGCTCATAGGCTTTGCCGAGCAGGAGATATTCCGCGTGTCGGAGGGTAACGTGAAGCGTTCGGTACTCTCGGCCTCGGACATCCTTCGCAAGGCGTTGGCACAGATAGAAGAGGCATCAAAGACGGCGGGCGAGTATAACGGCGTGCGCTCGGGCTTCACCGACATCGACAGCGTGACGCTCGGCTGGCAGCCCTCCGACCTTATCATCATCGCAGCACGTCCCTCGATGGGTAAGACCGCCTTTGTGCTTACGATGGCGCGTAACATGGCCGTAGAGTTCAAGACCCCCGTGGCGTTCTTCTCTTTGGAGATGTCGTCAGTGCAGCTTATGAACCGACTCATAGTTGCAGAGACGCAGCTAAACTCCAAGGACCTGCGCACTGGTAACCTCACGGCGGCGCAGTGGACACACCTCGAGAAGAATACCGTGGAGCTTGGCCGCGCACCACTATATATCGACGACACGCCAGCACTCTCGGTCTACGAGTTCCGCTCAAAGGCACGCCGCCTAAAGACGCAGCACGACATACAGCTCATCATCATCGACTACTTGCAGCTCATGACTGCCGCCACGCCAGAGACACGTGGCAACCGCGAGCAGGAGGTATCACTTATCTCACGCACGCTCAAGGCCATCGCCAAGGAGCTCAACGTGCCCATCATCGCCCTCTCGCAGCTCAGCCGTAACGTCGAGAACCGTGGTGGCACAAAACGTCCGCAGCTCTCCGACCTCCGCGAGTCGGGAGCTATCGAGCAGGATGCCGATGTTGTAGCCTTCATCCACCGCCCCGAGTACTATGGCCTCACGGTCGACGAAAACAATATGCCCACGGCGGGTATGGCCGAGATTATCATCGCCAAGCACCGTAACGGCGAGGTTACCGACGTGCCACTACGCTTCATCAAGGAGCAGGCTAAGTTTGCCGATGCCGACGCTTCGGTAACAGCAACAGCAATGAACGACCGTGGCAACTACCAGCGCGAGGAGAGCTACGACGACTACTCGTCAAGCGGCTTTGCCCCCATGGGCTCAGCACCGAGCGGCATGTCGGGTGGCAGCTCGGGCGTACCCAGCGAGTTCGATATCGCCCCATTCTAAGCAGACCTCATTACTAATTACTAATCAATAAGGTAATGTTCGTCAAGGTACATACAGGTGCGATTGCAGGCATCGAGGCTGTGAATGTCACCGCCGAGGTAAATGTTGCTGGCGGAGGCATCGGACTCTTTATCGTGGGACTTCCTGACAACACCATCAAGGAGAGCCACGAGCGCATACAAGCCGCCTTCGAGAACTCGGGGTATAGGCTCATTGCCAAGAAGACAGTAGTCAACCTTGCCCCTGCCGACCTGCGCAAGGAGGGTTCGCAGTACGACCTGCCTATCGCTGTGGGCATACTCACCGCCACCGAACAGATAGCAGCGGATATGCTCGACGACTCGATGTTCATTGGCGAGCTGTCGCTCAACGGCAACTTACGCCCCGTAAAGGGCGTTCTGCCGCTGGTGGCCATGGCACGCGAGATGGGCTTTAAGCGCGTCTTTATGCCCCAGGAGAATACGGCTGAAGGTGCTGTTGTCGAGGGCATCGAGTGCGTGGGTATCCACTCGCTCGTGGAGCTCTGCGAGATACTCACTGGGCGCATGCCATACACCCCTGCCAAGCACACATACACGGAGGATAACACGGAGGCATTTAGCGAGTATGCCGAGGACTTTGCCGACGTTAAAGGACAGGTGTATGTCAAGCGTGCTCTCGAGATTGCCGCAGCAGGCGGACATAACGTAATAATGGTGGGAGCCCCTGGCTCGGGTAAGACGATGCTTGCACGCCGCATGCCTACGATCATGCCCCCGATGACGCTCGAGGAGTCGCTCGAGACGACAAAGATACACTCCGTGGCCGGTAAGATAGGCTCGGAGCGTGGCCTCATAACCACACGTCCATTCCGCGCGCCGCACCACCTAACATCGCAGGTGGCCCTCATCGGCGGAGGCCAGTCGCCACAGCCTGGCGAGGTATCGTTGGCAAATAACGGCGTGCTCTTCCTCGATGAAATGCCCGAGTTTGGGCGCAACGTTCTCGAGGTGCTACGCCAGCCGTTGGAGGATCGGCACATCACCATCTCGCGTGCCAAGTACTCGGTGGACTACCCCGCGCACTTCACGCTTGTAGCCTCAATGAACCCCTGCCCTTGCGGCTATTACAACCACCCCACGAAGGAGTGTACCTGCTCGGCTGCCGCCGTGCATCGCTACATGGCGCATATCTCAGGGCCACTGATGGACCGTATAGATATGCATATCGAGGTCGTGCCAGTATCCATCGCCGAGATGTCCACAACGGAACGTGCCGAGTCGAGTGCCGAGGTACGTAGGCGCGTTGTTGCAGCGCGCGATATTCAGCTACGCCGCTTCGAGGGTCTCGACATCCACTGCAACGCCATGATGAATAGCGCCATGCTCCGCCGCTTTGCTCCGCTCGACAAAGCCTCGTCCGAGCTACTGGAACGCGCCATGGGTAGACTAAACCTCTCGGCACGCGCCTACGACCGCATAATCAAGGTGGCACGCACCATTGCCGACCTTGAGGGTGCGGAGGACATTACGCCTGCACATGTCTCTGAGGCCATAGGCTACCGCTCGCTCGACCGCGAGAACTGGGGACGATAGCTGGAGGCAGATATGTCATCGTAAATAATATAACATTGATAACTTATTAAATCTACAACCCATGCGAAAATTATTTAAGTACTTAGTTTTGTCGGTATTGGCTTTGACATTGATTTCGTGCGAAGACAACGACAATAACACACAACAACCCAACGTCGACAGCAACCTCTGGGGCACAACCTACTCTCACGCTAACTTGGGAGCATATCCCGATATCTACTCCAAGTATTGGGTCTATGCCTACAACATCACAGATAATCCCAACGTTGGACTACGCCTAACGGGACTCTATCCACAGGCTCGCTTCTTCAGTTTCTCTATCTATAACGACCTGAAGGGCGAGGTCATTGATGGTCTTGACGATGTAAATGTAACGCCCGACGATGGCTGTATCAACCCATATAACACCACCACAGATAGCACCAACAACAGTTTTACGATATATCTCGTTAAAGAGGGTACGGATCTTTCGTTGCTTTCAAACGTAAAGGAGGAGAACGTGTGCTACTTTAACGATGCTGTTGAGTGTGTGAGCATCTGTCTGCGCCAATACCTCGGTGAGGGTGAGTATGGCGGCGTGGAGCTACCAACGATCGAAGGTGTAGACCTAACCACGGGTGCAATCGTTGATGCACCCAAAGCCGTTACATCGAAGGCTACCATTATGAAGGATGGCAACTTTGTGCCACTCGAGTCAGACCAATCAACTGAGGTACCATTCCTCTTATCACCACGCGGAGATTACTTCCCGAATAACTCTACCGACTACCTATATTGCCGCACACAGCTGACCACTGACCATGTCCTCACATTTAGTTTCATTCCAGCACCCATACCTACATGTGTCGAGGAGTACCAAGACGCTAAGGCTCGATATTGGTCAATATGCATAGGCTCGGTGATGAACACCTACTCATATTGTTCATTCTACGACCGTATGTTGGAGTATGAGGATGGCAAGAAGATTACCGTGGCTATCGTTTCGGCCAATAATGCCAAACTTGCCGATGTTAAGAGTGCAGTGCAGAAGATACCATACAGCTATCTCATGGAGTGGGACGAGGAGCATCTCGACAATCAGGGAAGAAAGATTAGTGATATAATCACGGTATTGTATCGCAATATACTCCCAGATAGGACATGGCCATATTCTATGAGCACCATGACCCCCACACCTTATGGTGATCCTTACAACAGCATCACCGACCCCGACAAGCAGATGGCGCATAAGGCACTGGGCGACTACGGTCCACTGGGTAAGAAGTACACAACAGATGAGTTCTTGCAGCTTTACAAATAAAGTATAGTAGGTTGCAGTCCATAGAGTAGACCCCAGAAGTTTTCCGAGCTTCTGGGGTCATTCGTTTATATATCAGCAAAAATTGCATGCAGGATACTACCTCAAACTCTCACATAGCAACGCATAGGAAAGCAGATAAGCACCCTGCAGAGTACGCACTACAGTAGACTCACGTTACCACTAACACCCACTTCACAACATGCAGGTATGGGATAAGCACCATGTAGAATATGCGCGACAGTAAACACGCGTTACTACAAACTCCCACTTCACAACATACAGGTATGGGATAAGCACCATGTAGAATATGCGCTACAGTAAACACGCGTTACTACAAACTCCCACTTCCCAACATGCAGGTAAGAGGATAAGCACCCTGTAGAATAAATGTGCTGCGCAACCTTATCCTCTCACGTGGGGGACAGCATTGCGCAGCACTGGGACACACTCAAATATTACATTAACCAAATATATCTTTGCTGCATATCGACCTTACGACCGACAGCCTTGCTTCAACCAAAATTCCAACCCTAACCATGGGTTGGGCTTCGTCACCTTCGACTTTGCCCGAGGGAGAAAAAGACGAAAAAACTAATATCTCATTCTTTCTGCGTCGGCCACAAAAAATAGTAGCCACTCCTCCCCATTTCTCTACTGCAAAGGTAGAGTGAAGTAGATAAGTGACCAAATTTTTATAAAAAAAAGATTTCCCCGAGCACTTTGCAACACACTAAAAATCAGAGAGTTGAAAAAATATAAATTTCAATTTTTTCTCCGCGCTGATTATCAGGCAGTTACAAGGATGATTTTTGAGACATGCGAAACAAGGCTTAATTCATTGATAATCAATGATTAACCATCAATCATCGCAGAAAGTAGCATTTCTGCGTCAGCACCGCCGCACTCCTTGATTTTTGTTTTGATTCGATACTTTATTTTCGAAAGAGCCACGGGATTACTCTCAATAAAGATGCAAATAGCACGTGAAGAAAAACCAGCATAGCTATATAACGCTACTTTTAGCTCACGCTCGTTGAGCTTCGGGCACTGGCTACGAAGCTTAGACATGAGGCCACCGCGACAGTTGTCCACAAGATCCTCAAGCTCCGCGATACGACCCTCATCGCTCTTGATCGACTCGATGGTCTGACGCACCTGCTCAAAGACCTTAGCGGCATGACGCGGCGTGTCGATATGGTCGTAGTAGGTCTCGCACAAACGGTTCAAGTCCGTAAGGCGGTCGTTATATAGGTGGTCAACAGCCTCTGCCAGAGGTGTCTCGTCATCGTTGCGCGTAAGCTGGAGCTCGTTGATGGTCTCCATGTAATACTGTATGTCACGATTCTTCTTGCGAAGGCGCGAGTATACATAACCGAACAGCCCCACAACTAAGCATGTAATAATGGCGTATATGGCAATATCGCGCTGATGCTTAAGTACCGCCTCACGCTCCTTACTCTCGATGGTGCTCTGCAACATACCTATCTGGTAGTTCAACACGGGCTGTTCCAGAGCGTTAAGGATGGTGCTATCCTGACGCACGTTCGACCACTCGAGCCACTTGAGAGCCTCGCTATCGTGACCAAAGGCACGATTTACGCAATACTTAGCATAGCTGATAAGCACCTCATCGCGCACCTCAACCTCTTCGGCCAGAGCAATATACTCCATCGCCTTCTGCTCATTACCACCCACCGCCTGCATTACGGCCATAAGCGAGTTATGATGCGACAAGTCGTAAATCTCAAAGCCATACTTCTTATGCATTTCGAGAACCTCGGCACAACGATCAAACTTTCCCTGCTGCACATATAACTCACTGAGATCATATGTGATAAGCTGAATAAAGCTATTATCACCAGCCTCCAGAGCGTAGTTATACGCAAGCGTGAGGTGCTCCTCTGCCTCATCATACTTACGCTGCGCCATAGCAAAACGGCCAATGTCGTAATTGGCATAGGCGATATGCTCGGGTAAGCCTGCCTCCTCGAAGTGCTCCTTAGACTGGCGATACTCCTCATAGGCATTATTATATAGGCAACCCTCACCATAGATGTCGCCCTTGGCACGATGTACCAAACCCGCGAGATAAGGATCGTCATCCTGCGTCAGCGACCTCTCAGCCTGCATATATGCCATCATTGCCTCGGGGAAACGCTGGGCTGCATCCATAACAAGGCCATGATAATAGAAGGCACGCGCACGATCCTTGTACTCCTTAGAGTCGAGGTAGTAATCAACGGCGACACGAGAGAGTGAGTCGTTATCAATAGTCACACCAGCATAGTAGCACACCTCGCTATAAGCCAAGGCATAACGCGCCCTATCGGCATCACGGCTGAATACCGAAGCGTCTACACTGCGCATAATGGCGAGAGCCTCTTCTGGATTTTCGTGCGACAGTTCCTGAGCACGCAGAACACGTAGCATCTCGGAAGAGTCGTGAGAGCAGGCCTTAAAGACAACAACAGATAGTGCCAACAACATGACAAACCCGCACATCCGAACATAGCGAGATAAGCGATTAGATCGCCCAGTTGTGATATTTGTTGTGTCTCTTTTCACGATACAAAGTTACAAAAATTTAGCAATCAAGATGTCTAAATCACAAAATAAAGTTGTTATATTTCAACAAACCAAGCTAAATCCACCATATATTCTACCCTTATTAAACGGTGGCTATGCATAAGCGGGTAACAAAAAGCGGCAGAGTGGGGACATACCTAAACATTACCATCACCACTCTGCCACCTATAACAAGATACCTTTCTACTGACGCTTTATAGCCTGAGTAAACTTAGTTATGGAGTTACCAAACTCATCAATGGTTATGGCCTTCATCTGGTCAGAACGCGCCGACACTGAGCCGTGAGTGAAGAGTTTCTCGCCACGCTTGTAGACAATCGAGCTACAAGATATGGGGAATACCGTCTCACCAGTGCATGTGAAGATACCATACTTTTCATCCTGCTTGACGACGATATAGCCATCAGGGAAGATCTCTACAACGTCGTAGCGAATAGGAAGTATGTTCTTACCATCGGTACCGATAACACCCCACTTACTGCCAATCGACACGCGTGCGATCTTAAACTCTGAGCTGAAGGTCTGCACCGCCTGATACTTAGCAGGTATCTTCAACGAGCCATTTCCACTAACGAAGCCATACGAACCCTTGTCCTTATCTTTTGCTGGAGCCAAGCCACAGACGTACAGGCCACCCTCGGCATAGTTCGATGGGACAACCCACTCTCCCGTCTTAGAGATATAACCTACATTGCCACTAACCATAGCCCAGGCAAGGCCTTCGGAGAAATCACCAACATCGTCGGCAAAAGGCTCGATAAGAATCTCGCCACGAGCATCAATGAAACCATACTTGTCGCCCAATCTAAATGCTGCAACGCCATTAGCAAACTCGCGGATCTCGTCGTAAGCCAACGGAACTACCATATTGCCATTCTTATCGTAGCAGCCATAAAGTCCATCCTTCGATACAATGATCATATCCTCATGCATCAAGCCAACATAATCATAATCAGCAGGAACAATAACACGACCGTCGACATCGTAGACGCACGAACGATTATTGAGCGTTGCACGAACAAAATCCTTATTGGCAAGCTCCTTGACCTCGTCGTACTTCGTATCAACCACCATCTGGCCATTGCGGTTTACTGCGCCATACTTCGTGAGGTGACGGACAATCAAGATATTACCAGTGAAGGCTCCAAACTCCCAGCCATACGAGGTACACATACCTTCGCTATCCAAGATCGGAGACTGAACCCAGCGGCCATCCATATCCGTAAGGCCACAGCCACCAAGCTGAGCACCACCCCAATCTTCCCAAACGCAATGCAGATTGATGCCGATGTCATCATTCATGTCGGCCATCACCTTGAAGGGGTAGTAATCGCGACCATCACCATCACCCTTGACAGGGGCTGTTCGTGTATAGAGTATATAGCCCGAACACTTCATATTCGAGAAGTAGGCATTAGCCCCCTCGCCCATATACTCGTCAACCCTGAGGCCACCCTTGGTAAGCTGAAGCACGAGAGGCTTCTCGGTACCACTATCCAACTTCGAACCACAGAGGTATACGTAGTTCTCGGTCTCCTCGATATCGTAGAACTTCTCGTTCGAGGCGGGACGGAACTCCCAGTCGATCATACCATCTTTATCGTACCTCTTCAACGGAGTCTTCACATCGGCCAGTAGCGTCGACGATGAGCCCACATAGAAGGCACCAGAGGTTGTTCCTATCAGTCGATATCCCGAGCCTTTAGCCAACTGCACAAACTGGTTTGCCGACAACGTGCGTGTGTTGAGCACAATGATAGCATGTGTCTCATTATCGGACTTCGAATCTCCCATAAAGAACTTGATGTTTGCCAAGTCCGAAGCCAACATGTTGGGGTCGGTCTCGAAGAGCGATGTGCCCACCTCGGATGCCGAGCGCACAAAGGCCAAGTGTATGACTGCAAGGCCATTGGGCAAGCTAAGATACTCCACAGGATAGAATCCATTGCCCACCTTAACCTTATCCTTTGCAAAGATATCCTTGATGGCAAAGAGACGATCGTTGACGCTGATGAAATACTCGTTCTCGAAGTTATCGTAGAGGAACGCAATGTTGTCCTCCGTTCGCTTCGATGTGTAGTACGGCCTAAACGAACGGCCTCTGACCGTGACGTAACCGTCCGAAGTCTTGGTAAATGTGCCACGGTTTGTGATGCCATACTTCTGCGTCTCGCTGGCAGCAAATCTAAGAGGAATACCCTTAGGCATCTCGCTATCCATCGAGGCGAGAACATCATTGAAATTGTGCTTCACCATGAGATTCAACGCCACGCGCGAATCCTCGATCATATCCTCGAGGTTCGATATATTCTCCTCGATGATGGCCTCCTTCGACCACTTGGGGATATCGGTGGTCGTTGCATACTGCTCGGGCTTATAGGCCTGGTACAAGCCGGGGCAATATCTGAAGTTTACGGCACCGTAGGCATTACCTGCAAAGAACTCATAGCCGTCGTATATCCTAAAGAGCGACTCCGTGAGCACAGGACGCTCCGCAAGCACCGGTGCCATTATTCGATCTAACTCGAGGGTCAAAGCACCATACTTATCACCCCTGCGAGTGACAAAGTAGAGCCCCGAAGCATCGAGCTCGATACTATCGTAGTAGCACGGCACAACATAGTCGCCGAACGATGTGACAACACCCACCTTGGTGCCCTGCTGCGCGAGGTAGACAACAGAACTGAGCTCCTTGCCCGCCTTGAAAGGCACTAACGGTTTATCCCACTTATGCGCCAAGATCTCGCTGCCATCCCTCACAACGCCCCACTTGTCATCCTTCAGAAACATCTCGACGGGTGAGCCATCATTAAGTGACTTTACATCGTCGAACTGCGGGGGAAGTATCGGATTACCAAGACCGTCGAGCGTTCCATACTTACCTGCCGACTTAACTAAATAGCCATAATCCCTACGCTCTATTCCCTGATAGCTCTGTACAACACGACTTTTACCCATATTGTCTATGAGGCCATATATATTGTTCAACGCAACAATGGCCACACTATCAGCTGAGAACTCCGAGATATAGTCATACTTCGGCGTGCAGATATAGAGTCCATTAGAACCGATAACACCCCACTTATCCTCGGCCAAAACACGGGCTAAGTTGCCCTCGAAGTCGTAGGCCGCGGTAAACACGGGTTTAATAATATACTCGTCCTCGCTATTGGCATAACCCCACAATCCCTTCTTATGCTGCAAGGGGTGGATCTCCTCACTGAGTTTCTTACCCTTAATCTCTCGCATCTTTGGGACATCACTCTCCTGCGCACTAACGCAGGTTAGTCCGCCCAACACACATGCTATGAGGAGAAGTATATCTTTCGCTGTTCTCATCGGTTAAATATTATTCAATTACCTCGCCACCATTGTCATCCTCAGGCTCTTTCTCGGGATCCTGACTACGATCCTGAGTAACTTTGATCTCGTGCTTATTATTGTAATTATCTGTCACGGTGATAATGCCCTCTCGCACAGCAGGAGTCTCATTCTTAGCAACAGTAACAGTCACGATATCGCCACTAATTTCAGTAGAAATCCAATCGGCACTACCTGTTGATACTGAATAACTATCCGAACACTCTACCTTAATAGTACGGACATCACCATCAGCTGTTACTATCATCTGACGCAAGCTATCTACTTTGAATCTATACCCATTTTGATTAATCTCAATGATTCTAGTATATGTATGCTCTGCCAGACCATGCACTGCGTTATTATCAGCATGCACTTTGCTAACAATCTTAACAGTTGCATCGCGCTCCTTAATCTCAATATCTTTATTTGTTTGATTCTCGAAATCTGTATTAGGATCAATAATTGTCAATTCAATCGTGTACTCATTTTCCTTACTGCCAGGTGTCACCTCTGCCTCAAGCCAGCTATCACTTGCAACAACTTTTAACTCTCCGTAACTATTAAACTTGACAGAAGCTGTTTCTTCATCAACCGCAAGAGTTTGCTTAGCATCATTAACATCTGCAAACGCAAACAAGAAAGCCTCCTGCTTTAATTTGACATTCATATCAGTAAACTCTATAACCTCATGAACTCCGCTGGGGTCCTCCAATGTAGCAGAGATAGTAAGCTCACCTGTCAACTCAGATGATAGGCTATAATTGATACCAGAAGTCTGAATCTCAAACTCTGCGTTACCGTCATTCTTTTGATTCAAGGCCACACCATTACAAACAAAGCCATTGCCCTCCTTCGATACGCTCCAAGTCAAGCCATCATTATTCTCAACCTTAAACTTTTTCGTATTATAAGCCTCATTACCAAAGAACAACACCAAGGGAACCTCACCCCAATCATCATTTCCCATGTCATACTGCACCGTGAAGTTAAAAGGATCCTGAATAATTGTGAATGGCTGAACGCTCTCTGTTGTATCATTATCAGTAAGAGAGCATGACATATTTCTCTTCTGAGAAAGCACTGTATTAGGTGTTATAACCTCGGCAATATACTTCTGAGCATAAATAATTCTGCCATCAAACGTGTCAACCGTAAATGGTTCATCCTCGGCAGATAAGGTTGCGTCATTAGTATAGCCCGAGTCTGTATTAACCGACATATTTGGAGCATTACGATCTCCTGTCATGTCGTAGATACAATAGAACTCGGCTTGAGCTGCCGATTTTTCGCCATCATCAAGATAGCTGGTACCATAAGGACTCAAAGGATTAGTCGCGTTGATATGAGGCAACTCTAACCAATTGTCCTTGTTTGGCTCATTAGCCACAAGTAACATCACGCGATAATCCTGGACAACGGAGTAATCCCATGTGTCAACCACTTCCTTAACTATATCTTCGTCTGCATTAAGTGATCTTGAACAAGGGCTAATCGATAACGTTGCGTTCTTTGTCTCTGTGGAATAATTATAACCATCTTTAGGCTCAAGCGTCAATGTTTGATCACCAAAGTATGTAGTAGACTGATTAACCTTAGCATCATTAACCTTTAAAGTAAAACTGTTTTCACGATCATCAAGACTTACCTTCCAGTCGATATTTGACTCGATGATAATATCCTTGTTAGTGTCAGCATAATCGAGATTAAAAGTATTATTGACATCATGTCCATTAACCTTCAAATAGGGTAACGACTGAGAGATCTTACTGGTTGACAATAGATCGCCATTATCAGCATCGCAAAATTGCAACTGTAACCAACGCTCCTCGCCTTTTTCATTGCTTACCTTACCATCAGCATTGAGATACTCATTCACTGCTACTGTGAAAGTGGTGGTTCCGGCAGAGCCTATCCACTTAATTGTACTCTCCTTTGTATCCAGGATTTCATTTAGAGTCGTATTGTCACTGCAAGTATATGTCAAATCCCAGTCTACAGCCGATGTAAACGATATAGTAACACTACCGCCCATAGGGTGAATCTCCATATCACCCAATGGCTGATGCGTAATCTGATCTTTGCCGCCATTTTGTAAATGCTCTTGCACGTCGCTCTCGCAAGCAACAAATGTTAAGCCCAGTGCAACACAAGCTAACGTAATGATATATTTCATCGTCTTCATATCTCTAAATAGTTTACTGTCTGTCATAAATCAAATCACCCGGAGTGGCCTTCAAAAGCTTACGCATAACAGCCGCAACGGTAAAGATTGACACAAAAATTATAATAACAATCGAATAGATAGTTTTCATGCTCCACAATGACAAGTAGTCAAACATGCCATCCTTGAGTATGCCGCAAACGTGCAAGCCACCCTGAATAAGCCATGTCACCGATACCGAAATGATAACGGCCGAGAGGATGATGGCAGCAAGGATCAGTACATATACCAAGATAAGATCCTGGTTGCTGATGCCAAAGGCCTTGAATGTTCCTAAGTTGCGCTTAACCTTCTGGAAGTATGACTGCAACAGGTTGACGATAAACAGCACGATACATATAATCGCGAAGATAATAATCACCCACGATAGGATGTTACCCATCATACTAACAGCGTTGAAGTTCTGCTTGGCATTGATCTGCGACATCTCAATCTTGATTTCGAAGTTATCGTTAGCATACTTCTCAAACTCAGCGAGCTTATCAAGATCCTTGAAGTGTACAGAGATGAATGCCTGGTATGTTGTGGGGCAATCTCGGAACTCGTAGTCGAAGATACGATGTACATCCGAATCGGCATACTCGGCCAAAACTGCGCGGTTGACATCACCCAATGTCTGATAGTCGAGAGTCTCGGCATAGCAGTGCATAACCACCAAGTTTCCATTGCGGAACGAGGTGAGCTCAGGGGCGTAGAAGCTCATAGTATCGGCCTCAAACTCTGCCGTGGTATATTTCTTTGCTAACTCGTTAACCTTGGTCTGAAACTCCGATACCGATATGCCAGCTGGCACGAAATAGCGTAGATCTTGTGCATACACATCCTTACAAAGGTCAAAAGGATGTGTGACATCATTATTAAGCTGATCGTATAAATAAGCGCCTGCTACCATGTCAACACCACCAGGTAGTCGCTTAACAATACCGAGTACGGGGAGTGGGGCTGGAACAAATTGCTCGCCATCAAGATCAAGGCCGTACTCCATGGCATCCCAACAACTACCTCGCTGGTAATATACATATGCTGGGGCACTACTGTAACCAAGACGCAACATCATCTCCTCGGTTAAAATCACGCCGATGGAATTCTGGTCTATATCAGCAACGTTCTCAACACTCCAGTTGTTCACCACGTTACTCGGGTCAAGGATTGCCTGAACGAGTGCCGTGTTAAGATTCTCGAAACAACGACACTTAGCAAAGAACTTGTCATCGAGGCTCTTCTTGTAGAACATTCGTGTAAAGTATCTGTCCGACTGGAAGTTATAATAATGGAAGGTCTCCTTATTTGCTTCGTTAACCAAATCTGCCTCAAACGCTGCGTAGTTACCCTTGCCACTATGGTCATTCTCAATATCCACCCAGTTAATAAACGGGTCGTTCATCTTATACGACAAATAGTTTAGGCTGGCATTACTAAATGCCACGGCCAAAAATGCAGCCGTAAGCACTGCGGTAAGCAACCACAAGTTTGAGAATTTGTTGCCCAGCACAACCCTACTCTCGCGCTTAACGAAGAGGTGGAAGTAGTCGTTTTTCAATGCCTTAAATATCTTCATAGCAACATTAGATTTTCCTCAAGAATTGTTCAAATTTGTCAGACTCGTAGCTCTCCTTGCCATTGCTCCACGTGCTCTTATCGGCCGACGGCATAAAGACGCACTCCTTGTCGATAACGCCATAGTACGACACCTCGTCCATAGCATGGCTCAGGCGACGCTCCTCCTTGCGTATCTTGATAATCATATCGGCGAACTTCACCGAGAGGTGCATATCGTGCGACACGATAATTGCCGAGCTGCCGTCAAGCTGATTTAACTTAGCCGAGAGGAGCTCCATGGCCTTAATAGCATTATCGCTATCGAGATTACCCGTAGGCTCATCGCCAAACAACACCGTAAAGTCAGGGATGATGGCGCGTGCAAAGGCCAAGCGTTGCTGCTGACCACCCGAAAGCTCCTGTGCCATTCTATCCTCCGCAATATGGCTCAGGCCAAGATCGGCCAACACCGCGGCCGTCTTGGCAAAAGCCTCCTCCTTCGAATAGCCCTGGATCATACGCGTAAGCGCAATGTTCTCATAGGCCGTAAAGTTACGCATCAGATTGGTGCTCTGGAAGATAAAGTTGAAGTGGTTCAAGCGGAACTGCGACAGCTCCTCATCGCTGTTGCTTCGCCACAGCGACATAAGATCTCGCTCACCACCATCCTTATCGAAGAACACAAACTGCGTCTTATCGTTCGGAACGATAGTGTTGTTCATAAGACCCAACACCTCCAATATTGTACTCTTACCAATACCCGACTCACCGACGATAAATATCTTTTTACCTCTCGGCACAACAAGGTTTTGAATCTCTAAGACCACCTTAGAGACACCCTCACGATAGTTCTTATCGTAAGAGCATCGCAAATTGCTTATCTCAAATAGCTTATCCATTGCGCAACAATTTGTACACTACATTATGGTAGATCCTCAACGGGAATCCAATAGTAAATGATACCGTTCATTGGGATAACATACTTGTATCTCTCCTTGATACTGATGAGCTTCTTGTACTTACGTTTGAAGTCCTCGATAAGAGATACGTACTCGCTCTTATTAACAGCATCGGGCGAAGCAATCTCCTCAAGCGTGTGGCTTGCCAACACATCCGAAGCTGCGTTCAGACCGTAGATGTTACGCTGAATATCGGCAAGACTTGCTCGCTCACCATCGATAGAGCTACCAGCCTGTGCCTTCAGCAACCCTTTCATAGCGTTAACATACGGAGCACGGTTGTTGTGGTCAGATATTGCTGCTGCAGAGTTTACGGGCTCGAGCTCAGCGATAAGGGATGTAAGCTCATCCGACGAGATAAAGATAACGGGCTTAAAGATCTGACGAGCCTCGAACTCCTTATGTGTATAACCCTTGAATGTGATAAGCACGTTCTGCTGTTTCAACATCTCGAACTCAGCATCGTTACCCAAACGGCTTCTAACAAACGCCTCATTAATCTTCATCTCATTCTCCGACGAGCCATCAGATGATGATGATCGAGCAAAACCACCAGGATTTCGCATAGCATTAATCTGCTTATCGACAGAGCGAGAGTACTCCGCCATAGAGTAGATGATCAAGTTCTTAATCTTATCCAACGAAAGCTCCGTAGCACCACGCTGAGGAAAGCTATGAGAACCGATATAGAGGATACTATTCTCGGTATTATTCATAGTATAACCATCTGGAGACTTAACCATTGATACGATTTCTCCGTTTACGCCAGGCAACTTAGCATACATCTTGTTAAGTGCCGACTTAGTGATATAACCCATCTGCGCCGAATAATCGGTAAATGACTCATGCGTAGTTCTACGAACCTGGAAGCTCATGATCTGAACCTCCTTGCTAACGAGCTTATCGATAATCGTCTCACGTGAAATATTTGAGTCGGTTCTATGGTTACCACAATCACCAACAACGAGCAAGATGTTACTCTGACCCTTCTTGAAGCCCAACTTATCAAGAGCCACATCAATACCGTTATACAAAGCCTCAGCATAATCGGTATCCTTCTCCGACGACTTAATACCATACTGACCACCCTTAATCAAAGCCTCATACAATCTGGGGTTGTTATGCTCGGTCATCGGCGAGATAACCTCAGCAGCATAAGCACCATCGGTATAATCACGATAGATAAGTGCACCAATCTTAACATTACGATTCTCTCCGAAGGCTGTCACACTCTCCTTAAGAGCATTAGCAACAGTCTCATAGTACTTCTCCATAGAGCTTGTACCATCGATAACAATACCGATGTTAATATTGGCCATCTCCTTGCTAATCTTCTCAACCTTAGCCATAACCTCTGCCTGCTCATCAACAACAGATGCTACGCTACCACCTCCCAATGTGGTAAATGTTGAGACATTGAACATGGTCTGAGTGCTACCATCCAAGAGAGGATATCTCAAACGCTTAGGATTCATTCGGTATAGATGTGGATCGTATCGTGCAGGCTCAGGCAATACCTTAAACTCATCGCCTGCAACATACTGCTTTCCTGCTGGATCCTCATAGAAATCTGCATCCTTATCGCGCGACGCGAAGAACTTCACTGCCTCGGGGTCCCATGTAGGCTCCAAACATGAACGCTGGTTCCAAGGTACATAATCCTTGCTATGAACCCAGCCATAGAGCACCTCGTTCGATGTACCATCCATAGAGTGTACATCAGCAAGAAGAGCCAAGCTACCCTCCTTCTTCATAATGAAGTAGAACTTCATATCTGCCGATAGAGGTCTAACATCGCTCATTCGACCCGGGTTCAAGTATAGATTACCATGGCTCTCACCACCTGCTGCATCCAAGTTTGCACAGATAAGAGCCTTCTGATAAATACCATGCTTATCCGCAGGGCAAGAGTGCCACAACAAAAGGTTCTTCATAGGAATCCAACCCTTAGACTCAGCACCAGACGAGATCTTAGGATACTCAATACCAGGAAGTGGCTCGTAGTAAACCAATGCATAGTCTCCCTGAATCTGAGCAATACGTACCTGCTCGTTAAATGCAAGGGGGGTGTTTGTTGGCGCACCACCAGGAGTTGTGTAGGTAGTGTTATTATCGCGGTCGCTATAAACAACCCAGTGTCTATTTGTCGACTCAGAACCCTGTCCGTACTTGCTACCCTTAGCAAACTCCTTCAAATCAGACTCCTCGATCACAGCCTTCTTCGCCAGTGTCGCAGGATACCATACTGAACATTTACCCGGGAGTTTCTGTGCCGACACAGAGACAACTCCCAGCATAATAGCTACAATAATAGGAATAAATCTTCTCATATAATTTGTATTTTTAAATTTCAATATCACAACCTCAATTAGTATGGCAGCAACATAAAGTCAATACCCTTACATACGTTCTTCCTGCCAAATGGATATCTTCGATCAACCAACTTCTCCAATCCATCGTCGCGCGTGTGCCAGAACTTCGACTCAACATATCCAGTGTAGTTGCCAAGTTCGAGCGTAAAGTACAACTTCGCAATCAAAGACTCGTTGTTTCCCCAACTCCAGAAAGTAGGGTTAACATACCAGCAGAAGAGCACCGACGTATAGGTATGAGTACCCTCATCATCCACAAAATCGTACTTATTGATAAGATTCATAATCGCGGCATAGTCCACCTCTGTAGAGTTGTCGTGCGCATCCTTAATTCGCAACTCACTGATGATCTTCTCGAAATCATCAGGATTGCTATCTGGAAGATTCACTCTCACGTCGATATACTCGTCGTAGTTGGGCATATAGAATATCACGGCGTAATCCTCATTACTAAGCGCATCCTCATACACCTCGTACAATCTGTCACATAACTCACTAACATTTGTCTTACGGTCGTGTGCGATGTAATAGAATTCAAACGACTTATCCTGTGCAAATGAGAGGAGTGGAGCTACTATCGCAAATAATACAATATAGAACTTTTTCATAACAGATATTAATACACGTTTATATCCATCTGGTAAACCCTATTATAGCCGTTATAATGCAGTTTTACCACCTGAACACTATTAATGATACCCATAGATTTCTCACCCCATACAGCAGCAAAATCAGCATACGAGCTATCACTACCATTGAGGACCTTTACGGTCTGAGGTGCTGCGAAATATGCACTCCAGCCACTGGGAACATATCCATCAGTAGTACTATTGATAGAGTTCTGCACCTGGCTCTCGGTGAGTGGTCGTACAACCTCTTTAGGCTTCTCTGCTGGCTTCTTGCAGTCCGAAATCGTATAGTAAGCCTCATCTACCTGCGTGCGATTGTTCACAACCTTAATATAGTAGTTGCCATCATCCGTACCATTAACATCGAACTTATTCTCGAAGCCATGATCGCACACCATCTTGCAGGCCTCATCTGTATATAGATAATATTTGAGCTGATCGTCGGTCTCTACCGACGCATCTACCGTGATTGTATATACCTTGAGAGCCTCTGACCACGATGCCTCAACACCATGAATCACTGGCAGTGATGATTTTACTGGCTCCTCAACAGCCGTTTTTTCTACTTTCACGACCTCCTTTGACTCCTTAGGGAAGAGCATATCACTGATAAAGTAGCCAGCAGCAGTGCTGAGGGCGAACAATCCAACTAATAACGATATCTGTAAACCTTTACTCATAACAAATCACAATTTAAAATTTCAATTTTACACCCAACGATATCCACAATGCACTACGTGTTGCTGTAACGCCACTTATAAGCGAGTTAACAGCAATATGATCAACCGTATCATTGCCAACCGTCTGAGGAATAATAGGAAACTTGCCGCTGTCACTATAATAAGGCATAGTTTTCGACTCATACGACGAACCTAATACGCCGCGCTCATATCCTACCTGCAAAGAGACGTAGAACAGATTTGGTACAGCTCCGAAATCGAGACCTAAATTACCAAAAACACTCAGATCGTAGATATTCTTCTTGGCGTAACTATTTGGCTCTAAGAATTTGTCAAACACATGGTTTTCAACATTACCGCCATCATTTACTGCAAATGTTACTGTATATGGGGTCTTAGACTCAGCCTTAAGGTTTAGGTATGGCTTTGCACCAATATTCCACGTAATAACAAATCGGTTTTTACGATCTAAACGATGCTCTGCCTCAAAATATATGGGAATAAAGACATCTGTATACGACACAGCCTCCTCAGCCTTTTTGATGTCATATTTATAGTCCTTAGGCTTATAAATACCATCTTCTTTGACAGATGATGAATACGTGTAGCTTATTTTGCCCAGTTTAAGATATATATTGCTAAACGATGCACCCGCACCAATGTAGAAGCCCATCTTAGAATTACGGCCAAGCACAAAGGTTGCACCATAATCCAAACTCACCTCAAAAGCATTAGACTCATCTGACACACCTTTTCCCGTTTTCACATCGTAAGCCATGGGAGCAAAGGCTCCTCTAACCTTAAGTCGTGATGAACGCTTGCTTGTGCTGAAGTTTACGATGTCGTAAGCCTCAGTAGATCTCGTCTCATCCCTGATGGGATCAACCGTAACATCAATGTCCTTAACCTCAAACTTAGTATCCATGGCATATATGCCGATACCATCCTCGTCATAAGATAAGCTCTCGCCATTGGCCTTGATTTCCTCCAACAACCTATGGTCACGATTGCTCATCGAACCACCACCCAAGTTATTCTGCTCAACGATGATATATCTACCCTTTGGGAACTCAACACGTGAAGCTATGTCACCATCAATGGATCTAATACGGCACTCGTCGCTCTCCTCGTCATAGACGATGCTCATCTTCATATTGAAGATGTCGTCATAATAGCGATTTACGTCGAAATATATGCCATTAGTATCGAAATACGATAACTGCTTCTTGAATGTTACAGGAATGATCCACTTACCATCAATATAGTTCATCGAAGCCATGCGAACGTCATATATATCTGCCGAGATACCACGACCACCCGTATTATCCGAGACCTTCTGAATATACTCCTCAATTGGCATCATCTCAAGATAGTTCAACGTACCGATAAGATCGCAAACAACCTGAGCATCCTCCGTAAAGATAGGAGTGAAGACATATTTTGTCTCGTTCTGATCACGCATCGACACATACTCCTCGTACGTTTCGATAACGTCCCAAACCTTTGCGTTTATAAGTCGCCTCTGACTATTCGTCATGGTCTGTGCCGACGCTGCTAATGGCAACATCAACAAACCAAGGGCAACAAGTATTGAATACGTTTTCTTCATCACCTTACAATAGATTATGCAATAAGAAACCTGCCAACAGACCAGCCAAAATTGCTACCGGCCAGACCCATGCACCGAGCAACTCGGCACCAGGCTGCTGTGGCGTGACGAACTTAGCCTCACCAGGATCAACATCTGGCGACACACCAGCACTGCCCTGCGCTACGGTAGCTGTTGCGGGCGTAGCCTTTGACTTCTTCTTAGGCTCGGGCTCGACAGCAGGAGTAGACATCTGAACAGTCTTATTCATATTATTTGCTGCGGGCTGAGGTTTGCTCTCCACAAGGGCAACAACCTGAGGCTCCTCAACAGCGGCCTTGGGCTCCTCCTTACCCTTTCGCCAAGCGGCCTTGGGCTCACCGCCAGCGAGTACCTTATCGGCAAAGTCGGCAAGCTGAGCCGCCGTAGGACGGTTCCATGGCTCCTTGGTCATACAATCCTGGCAGACCATATTCAACGTAGGGGTGAACTCCGTGGGCAACTCTGGCATATCGGCACCCTGCTTCAGCAGGCTACCACCCATACCGCAGAATGGGAGCTCGCCAGTGGCCAACTCGAAGATAGAGACACCCAACGACCATATATCACTCGCCTTGACAGCGTGATACTGCTTACTGAATCGCTCAGGGCCCATATACGAGATAGCACCCGCCGAGTTCAGCGAGTTAGCACTCTTACGGAGTGTTGAGCGGAGCTGCTTACTGATACCAAAGTCGGTGATCACGAAGTCGCCATTCTTCAAGATAAGAATGTTATCAGGCTTAATATCCTGGTGGATAATAGGGGGATTCTGTGCGTGCAGATAAGCAAGACCAGCGGCCACATCTCTAATAAAACGCCACAAGTCACGCTCGCTAATATTACCTCCAGAGTTCGACACCGAGCCATCGGGACAGAATGGCATAACCAAGAATGGACGCTTATCCTCAGGATTTACACCGAGATAGTTTGCATGCAACAGATTGGTATGGTTTAGCTCAAAAGAGATCTGGAACTCCTTTTTAAACTCCTCGAGACCCTTCTCGTCCATTGAGACGTAAACCTTGATAGCGATTTCGAGATCTGTTGCCGTATCCTTTGCCACCCAAACTTCACCAAACGTACCGCTTCCGATGAAACGCTCCAGTTGGTATCTATTATCCAGCAAGTATCCTTTTGAATATTTCATATCTAATTAAGTTCTAATCTATTGGTTAATAGCTATTGTCACACGACACAATCGTCAAACAACTACTTATTTACAACGATAGTAAGCGTATCAAGTTTATTATTCTCGTCATAGGTACACTCAACAACCGTAACTGTTGCGATGTTTCCCATTGCCTTGTCGAGCCACACCTCAGCGAAAGTGTAATAGCAGAACTCATAGTCGGTGGTGTCGGGATCATTCTGAACAACGATAGCCTGCTTATCGAGTGAGAATCGTGATGAGATGCTCTCGGGCACCATACCATCAGTTGTATTGTTTATCGACTCCTCGATCTCCTGGGCTGTTACACGCTCAACGACGGTTGCAACCTCGCTCTCCTGCGCCTCCTCCTCGGTATTCTTACTACCAGAACCGGCACAGCCCGTAACCATTGCGACAACAAATGCAAACATTGCCACAAAAAGGATGGGCTTTATCTCTCTTACAACGCTATTATATTTTTTCATATCTTTTAATTATAATTGTTTGTGTTTCTTATATATAAACTACGCTATCAACCCTGTGTAACGGTTTACTTCTCGGGCTGCGCCTCCGTAGACTCTGCTGTGGGCTCTGCCGCAGGCTCCGTAGCCTCGGGCGCAACCTCTGTATTTGCGGGTGTCTCAACAGCCTTTGGCTCTGCCAAATCCGTTGCCTCGGGAGCCTCTACCGTCTCCAACGCATCCACCATGGGGGCATCTACTATAACCTCCTCAGTAACAGGCACTGACACCTCCTCAGTAGTGACTTGCAGCTTGTAAATATACTCATAGTAGTAGTATGCTGCACCTGCTGCGATTAGCAATACCACCAATGCTATCAACGCCTTTAGCCAGCCGCGCGACTTCTTCTTCGTGCCACCCTCAACACTCTCCTCCTCTGCCTCGGGCTTAGGCTGTGGCTTAGCCTTGCGACGCTTGGGAGCATCGGGGGGCGCTGTGGTTGCGAGGTTCGCCTCCTTAACGCTCATGCACTCGAAGAGGGCGATTGTGACATTATCATATCCACCAGCCTCAAACGCTGCCTCAAATAGCTTCATCTTATAATCGTCGATGCTTGGATACTCCTTCATCATGATATCCAAGATCTCCTCGTCACGACATAGGCCACACAAGCCATCGGTACATAGCAACAGATAGTCGCCCACCGACAACTTCTTGCACACATAGTCGGGGCGCGCCTTATTGGGCGAATCACCCAAGCTGCGGGTGATGATGTTACTATTTGGGTGGTCAAACGCTAATTCTGGATCCAACTTACCCGTGTCGACCAACTCCTGAACGTACGAGTGGTCGTTGCTCAATCTGCTCAATCCTGACTGACGGTTAAACAGATATGCGCGCGAATCGCCACACCATGCGATATGAGCCACGTTGTCAACGACCCAAGCCATAACGACCGTAGTACCCATTCCAGATGTGGACTCGTCCTCCTTTACCTTTTGCTTAATGACAGCATCAGCCTTAACAATAATCTTCTTCATGAAGTCTTCGACATGGTTGCTGGCATCTATAATCTTAGAGAAGTCTTTGACCTCTGAGAACGACTGCTTGATAGAGGTTACAGCCAACTCCGAGGCAACCTCTCCGGCATTCATACCTCCCATACCATCGGCAACAACCATAACGCAACCCAACTCCCCAAGATACATTACATCGTTGGGATCGCTTGGCACGAACCAATTATTCTTAACGCTCAAGTCGGGACATACTATAAAGTTGTCTTCGTTGTTACTACGCACCAAACCAACGTTTGTTGCGACTGTCATTTTGAAGGTAATATCAGACATATAACTTTTAAATTGTTGAGGTACGACAGCGTATTTATCACCATCATACCGAGTGTTTAATATAGTTCATTTAAGTTAAGCGACATTTACTCAGTGGCCTCAACCACAGAACTACTATCACAATTTTTTATTAATTTATCGATCTTATCACAAAGATAATTATATTTTAAACTTAGCTTTCGCGAATGTGACAAATCAAAACTGACAATAATACGATCTAAGAGCATCGTATACTCACGCAAATCATATAAATCGTCAACATTTGTAGCGCTTTGGCAACTTTCCTCTATCTCGTCAATCAGAAAGATTATGTTATCCGTCTTCTGCTGTTGCGATAATCTTTTAAACTTTTCAACTGGCGAATTCCAACCAAAACCAGTCTCTTTGAAAAGGTCTTTTAAAGACAACGGATAGTCTTTCTTCTTTTGCTGTGCATGACAATCAGGAACTACCATTACTGCACACACTATAATAATAGCTAATGCGATTATCTTCTTCATCAAAAAATTATTATCGCTGCAATACGCACACTAATAACTTTAAATGATACTATTTAAATATGATATGGTGACAGCTTACTGGCAACTATCATTGCCGCAACCATACCAAGTAAGTCTTTATAACTTAATTACACTTATTTTTCTCAGCTTTAGCAGCAGACCTCTCAAGATCCTTTAAGATTCTCATTGATTCAAGACTTTTTATATCAAGACGATTAATTAAATCATTAATATAGGTCTGTGAAGTATTTCTAAGTTTTGCCTTATATTTTAGCTGTTTAATTATATACAACGAAGTTCTAAACTTATAGAAATCTTCCAAAGTAGAACAAGTTTTATATACCTCCTCCATTTGGCTAAGAAGAGATTTTAAATTCTCATACTGCACATCAGAAGATGCTTTTTTGAAAGCCTTGAAAGCCGATGGCGACGACATTGTTTCTAAAGTCAGCACTAACTCCTTCTTGTCAACTACAGCGTAACTATCTGTAACAGATATTATTGCACATATCGTGACTATTAAAGCAAGAAATTTTTTCATAATCGTGGTACTACTAAAAAACAGGTGTCCCTACAATCTTATATTTAGCCTCGGGAATTAAGTTTCAAAGTATATATTTAAGTATGGTATGGTGACGGAGTAAAACCGTCACCATACCTAATGAGTTTAATTTAAGCACAAAATATTTGTGTACTCAGATTAGTCAAGCTCCTGACCAAAGTCATAGTAGCCACCAGTCTCGTGATAAATAGTGCTACCACCCTCATACTCACGGATAGTCTTGTTAATCTTGTTGTACAAAATGTTGTACTCCTTCTGAGCAGCCATGAAGCCCTGCTTACCAGAAACGATGTAACGCTGGATCAATACGAGATCCTCACGAAGGTCACGAATCTCATCGATAGTCTCGCATGCCTTATACTCATCGTTTGCCTGACGCAAAAGGTCGGTAACTATCTCAAGCTGATTCATCTTGTTAGCCTTCTTAAACTGCTTGAAAGCTGCATCTGTGTGAACCTGATCGAGAGAGATCACAACATCCTTACGTCCCACTGATGAACAATTCACACTGGCAAATGCTACCAATGCAATAATTGCTAATGACAAAATATTTTTCATAATTCTATAAGTTTTAAAGTTAAATAATTTTCTTTAAGTATAACTTACCAACTTGGGAATAGCTTGTAATATAATAGTATGTACCCAAATTAGTTAAGCTCCTGACCAAAGTCATAGTAGCCACCAGTCTCGTGATAAATAGTGCTACCACCCTCATACTCACGGATAGTCTTGTTAATCTTGTTGTACAAAATGTTGTACTCCTTCTGAGCAGCCATGAAGCCCTGCTTACCAGAAACGATGTAACGCTGGATCAATACGAGATCCTCACGAAGGTCACGAATCTCATCGATAGTCTCGCATGCCTTATACTCATCGTTTGCCTGACGCAAAAGGTCAGTAACGATCTCAAGCTGATTCATCTTGTTAGCCTTCTTGTACTGCTTGAAAGCTGCATCAGTATGAACCTGATCAAGAGAGATCACAACGTCCTTACGGCCCTGAGCAAAGCAACTAACACTTGCAAGTGTGAACAATGCGATAACCGCCAATGACAAAATATTTTTCATAACTCTATAAGTTTTAAAGTTAAGTTATTTCGTTTAATTCAATTAGAACTTCTTAAGAACGTTCTCCTTCTTCTTATCGAGCTTAGGAGCTGACTCATCCTCAGAGTAGATCTTCAAAGAGTTAGCCTCTGCCTCACGCTTCTGCTTCTCCAAATCCTCATCACGCTTCTTTACCTGATCAACATAATTCTGAAGCACTTCAATCTGCTCATTTGCAGCCTGAATCTGCTCCTCAGCGATCTCGCTGTTAGCCTCAGCCTCAGCAACTGCTGTCTGCAACTCCTCGTTAAGAGCGACAGCTGTCAACATAAGAGCCTCACGCTCAGCCTGAGCCTCAGCGAGCTTCTTCTGAGTGCGTGCGCGCTCAACAGCCGATGCGTTCTGAGAGTTCTCCAACTCAACGTTGAGAGCCTCGATCAACTCGTCGCTTGCAGTAAGATCCTGCTGTACCTGCTCGATCTGCTGCTGCTTAGTCTCGATCTCCTTGTTGAACTTGTCAGCCTGGTAGAGATTCCATGCTACAAGACCTGCAACTGCAAGGACAAAGAGAATAACGATGCACCACAAAGCGCGCTTGTAAGGAGCAAGTGCCTGCTGACGGAACAAGTTAAGACGCTCTGTCATACCGATACTGCTAACAAGGCTCTGCTTGCCCTGAGGAATGATGAAGCCCATCAAAGGACCGCGTGAAGAGAGACGAATCTCATCACCCGAGTTAAGTATCTTCTCCTCAGAGATAGGCTGACCATTTACGAGTGTTGTATTTGTCTGTGAAAGGGGGATGATCTTCCAGTTCTCACCCTCCTTAACGATAGCTGCGTGACGACGGCTAACAGTCTCGAAAGACTCGTCGAAACGTACCTGACATGCTGAATCGCGGCCCAACTCAACCTGATCAACGATGATCTTCTGAGACTCGCCTGCGTGGTGATACAAAGACTCGGTCTTGTGCTCCAGAATGTAGTACTGACGACCTGAAGCATTAAAGACAGCAGCAACACCAGCACCTACTGAACCAGCGACTGTTCTTTTGTAATTTGCCTCCATAAAATTAGTTTTTAAGTTAGTTAATAAGTTTGTTATGTATTGATAATACTTTTATTGCACCTCAAACTTGAGCTTAATATCACCGATGGTGATAATATCGCCAATGTTTAACTCAACACCCTCCTTGTGTACCTCGCGCGAATTAACATAGGTACCATTCGTTGAGTTCTGCCACTCACGCGTCTCGCTGTTCCACTGACCATCTCTAATCTGCCAACGCATATCCTGAAGATTCTCGATGGTACAATGTCTACGCGACACGTAAGACTCCTCGAAGTCGACAATCTGCACAGTACATGAGCTATCACGACCCACCGTAAGCACACGTCGTCCTGCCAACGTAGCCAAGGCCTGGAGCTCATACACACGGCCAAACTCCTTACCCTGCATGACACGCAGTGTTCGCTTACCAGGGGTTGTCGCACTCTGCTGCTGATCAAGGCTATTTGAACGGTAGCTAACAGCCGAAGGGGTAGCGCCCACACCATTTGAGCGCGACACCGAGCCGCTATATGTATCTGCCGGGAGCAGTGCCATCACCTCCTTTACAGAACTTATTCTATGCTTAAAGTCGGGCACGAGGCAGCGAGCGATCAGGCTCTCCCAATCTCTACCATGAGGCGTAGACAGAAGCTTTGTTCTATCCCACTCGCCAACCTTACCTCTGCGCTGATAGTGAACCAAGTCGTTCTGATCCTCAAGCTTACCGAAGGGTAGCTCTCCCGTGATAAGTTGGAACATCATAACACCAAACGAGTAGATATCCGTGGTGGGAAGCACCGTACTGTTACCGCGTGCTCTATTCACCTGCTCGGGAGGCATATAGGCATACGTACCGAATATCTGCGTGGGCTTACCAAAGATATTTCGCTCGGTCATTCGCTTATTTCTATCGCCGCTGATACCAAAATCGGTAAGCAGAGCTGTACCATCCGACCTGAAGAGTACATTCTCGGGCTTAAGGTCGCGATGTACCTTACCGTTGATGTGAAGGTCGTGCAAGCCGTTCAACACATCCTTAGCTACACGCACCAACGACACATCGGTCTTACCTATATATTTAGAGAGGTCGCCACCATCGCAAAACTCCATGACTATATATGGATTGCCCTTCAACATGCCAGAGTCGACCGAGTGAACGAGGTTGCGACTCTTGATACAGCTGGTCTTATACTCCATCTCGAAACGGCTAATCAGCGGCTGACGAATAGATGCTGGCACATCCCACAGACGCAAGAGCTTAACAGCCCATACCTTGCCACTATGGTCATGCACCTTATATACAACGCCAAACGAACCCTCGCCTAACGCCTTCTCTACCACATAACGCGCAGCGATAGTATCCCCAGGGTTACAGCAGCAACGCTCGGGAACGGGCATACTATTATGTGAAGAGGTCATCATTTATTTAACGAACTTATAGCGTTTTCCCTGAATCTCAACAATATCATCGAGTTTTAGCACGATGGGTGCCTCGCCAAGAGCATCAACGGGCTCCAATCTAAAGGTGTTCTCATCGCTGTCGTCAACAACGAGCGTTGAGATCTCTCGAACTGTAGCCTTGAGGTTCTTATTCGAAAGCTTTGGTGCAGCCACCTGAGCTCCACCAATTGCCACCGTCGCCTTCGCAAACTTAGCTGCTTTATCCTCCGATGCCTTAGGCTGCTCGGGCTCTGCGGGAAGCTCACCACCGAGAGCCACCGTCGCCTTCGCAAACTT
>CALBKP010000026.1 GCA_937895825.1 uncultured Alistipes sp.
CCCGCCTCTGTACCCGTATAGTCCTGATACGTCAGGGGAGTTGACGTGTAGTATTGCTCAATAGAGGCAGCAAAGCCTGGATGGAGTTTATCCACCTCGGCAATAAGTCGCTCGGCATGTTCACGCTTGAATGTCTCGTAGTCGGCACCACGTCGACCGATGGTCGTTCCCGACCACTTCGCAACCTCCTTAATATCCATATACGATATCACCACTCCACTCTCAGCCCACACAGCATTTGCTTCGTGGCACATATGCATATAGAGATAACCCTTAGGCCAATTCTCCGATGTATAGTTCTCGCATCCCCACGGCGTAGCGCCCATATAATCAAAACTATTTGTATTCATATAGGGCACGGTCTGAGGCTTAAACTTCACGTAGACAACAAAGCTGGATGCCGTCTGCGGGATGCTCATTATGCGCGTGCGGAATGCTGGTCGGATAAGCTTGGTGTCCAGCATCTCGAGCAGGCGATTAGGATGTATTGCACCAATAACATAGTCGGCATCATACCATTCGCCTGCGCTCGTCTCAACACCCTTTGCTCGGCTATCATCACAACATATCTTCGTAACACGGCTATTAGACAATATCCTACCACCCATATTACGGATGGCATTGGCCAAAGACGTTGCTATCGAGTCACTACCTCCAACCACTCTAAATGCACTCTGATTATAGAAGTCCATAATGAAAGCGTGCTGCGAGAATGATGTTTTTCCCTTCTCTGCTGCATAGAGCGGTATATCTCCTGCAAGAACACTCTTAAGCATAGCATCATCGAAGAGCTCATCAAGGACGCTATCCATCGAACGTGAGAAATACTCCGTATCGACAAGTATATCTCGTTGATTGGAGGTTAGCGAGCTTAGTGTCGATACCGAGGCGATACCATCCACCATATCAATATACTTTACAATAGCATCACGCTCACGCGGGAAATATTCGGATAACTGCTCGATAAATGCCTCCCTACCATTCGGAAAGCGGAACTCTCCACCCGCGAGGTGAACGGTGTTATAGGCCCGTGTATCGAGCGCACTGAGTTCAACAGACCTATCGAGCTCGAAGTAGCGCATCAACATATCGATAGTCTGCCCAGGTGCTGCCGAACCAATATAGTGCATACCCGTCTCGAACTTTGCACCACGACGCTTGAAACACTGCAAGCAGCCACCTATCTGTGTAGCCTGCTCCAAGATGGTCACATCGTAACCATTACGTTGCAGGATATAGCCGCACGACAGGCCTCCCAAGCCCGAACCTATGATAACAACCTTAGACATTCTGTTCCAATCTGTTAGCTATTTCACTATATCTACGTTTGTAGTATTGGCGCATTGCCGAGGCCTCTTGCTGAAGTGTTGCGCCAAAGCCTCGCATTTCATCGGGGGATATGCGTCTATCTATCTCAAGATGCATAGGCCAGCTACGCAACATACGTCCATGCTTTGGCAGCGCCCTACCCGAGCCATAGATCACCAGAGGTAGGATATCGACATTTAACTCCTGCGCCACGTAGAATGCCCCCTTATGGAAGCGACCAATCGAACAATCAGCCGAGCGAGTGCCCTCAGGGAATATTGCAATGCTATAACCTCTTTCGACTAACGATCTAAGCTGCGGCAATATCGACTCCATACCCTGAGATGCGGGATAGAACTCTGCATTGCGAATAGCATAGCTAAACGATGGGTTACGCCACACCCAGTCAGCCGTGAGCATCACCATCTTCTCCGACTCTGCCAACAGAGGCATAAGGTCAAGCATCGACTGATGGTTACATATAATCACTGCGGGCTTTCGGTAATCCTCGTTATGAGGATTATGCCTTGTATATCTTACACCTGGTATCTTATGATAATACATCACCACCTTAGCTGCGAAGTTAAATATACGGTGTAGGTTGTATCTCTTGCGCTCGGTCACCTTTCCAAACAGTAGGTATAGATGTACAAGCGGAGTCATTATGGCCATCGAAAAAAGGAGGAAGAAGAGCAACGAGTAAATCGACCTAAGCACCTGAATAGTAAGACGAAGTAGCCTTAGCGGTAGGCCATACACCACCGCAAGCAGACACAAGACCATATTAAGTATAGTGATACGCATAAAGTCCTTACCTGGTCTAAAGTGCGACACACGCTCCTCGCGCGGTGGGTAAAATACGTTGACAGGCTCACTCACAAGCTTAACACCATGCCACGACGCGAAGACCATCAACTCCAACTCCGCCTCATAGCGCGACGTGAGCAGCGCAAGGCCTCGGAGCTTCTTCAACGGATAGAGTCTATAACCCGTCTGTGTATCGCGCAGATATTGTCCCGTCTGCACGAAGAACCAGAAGTTACTAAAGGCATTAGCGAACTTACTACCACGGCTACGCTCCACCTTGTCCAATCCCTTACGCTCGCCTACAATCAAAGCCCCTGGCTCGCGTATGTTTGCCGCAAGCAACACCGAGATATCCTCGGGATAGTGCTGACCATCACCATCCAAAGTTATGGCATAGGCAAAGCCTCGCTTAAGAGCATATCTGAAGCCCTCGCGTAGAGCAGTTCCCTTGCCTCTATTTCTATCATACTTAATGATCGCTGGCCGCTGGGGCAAGCTCTCAAGTAGCTCCACCGTATTATCCGTGCAGCCATCGCACACAACGATAACATCCCTGCATTGCGCCATTGCACGCTCAACCACGTCGACAATAGTACCGGCGTTGTTATATGTTGGTATTACAACGCAGATACCTCGGTCGCAAAGCGTTTGTCGCTGCCTTGCAAGATCTGTATCGTTTATGCGCAAATCTGACATACGAGCGATAGCTTTGCAAATACCCCTTCTTCTGTTGACAAAACAACCTGAGCCTTTACACAACCATCCTCAGAGGCTATCTTCGAAAGGGTGTAGTTTACTATGGGTGTCTGCGTGGGGATAATGACACGTAGGAACTTTATATTCTTCACGGTTTTGATATTGATCGAACAACCCATGTGCAGCTCAATCAACTCCTGAGCAATCTGCATAATACACACTCCCGGGGTGATAGGCTCACCGGGGAAGTGCGCTGCATAGATAAAGTGGCTGGCATCGAGTTTAATAATAAAGCTATGTTCATCGGTCGTTACAGACTCGTTAATAACTGAATATAGGCTATTTAGTAGTTTCATTGTCGCTAAAATATTGAGTTAGTTCGTTGCGAAGATAGGCGTAAACCTATATCTTATCTTATATTTGTCGTTATGATACTCATACTCCTTATCGGGCTGTTGCGCCATCAGGCAGGGCATCATAGCCCGAATATCACGTCTCAAAACATGACGTATGTACCACCTATCCAGTTGCGGAATTAGATTTACGACACGCACCCTCCCTGTTTTCGGTTTATAGCTAAAGCCAAATGCCGTAACGCCAAACTCGTTGACTATGGCTCCGAGTATCTGCTCATCCTTCTCTCGCATAATACACACGCCACTTATTGCCGCACGATCAACCTCTATCAACACACCATAGCGGCGCCCCTGCTCCACATCGGTCGACACCTGCGCCGACGCTTTTACGGGCAGCATTGCGCATAGTAGCGAGATAAATAGGACGATAACACGTGACATGCTGGGGCTAATTTATGCTAAATAGGCTCGCATCAATCATCTCATTCTGACGTATGCCACTCAGCTCGATGATGGTATAGTCGCCCGACGGCTCGCGCATCTCCACCTTGGTAACACTACATGCTGCACGGTCGAAGTGGATAATGAGCTTTGTCCACATCTGCTTCATATCGCGCTTAAGCGGCGTAAGCTCCGCTACCCACTCGCCACCTACCGTACGAATAGCCACATCAAACGTATCGCTATCCGAGAGGCAACTACCCTTGATGCTATTCATCAT
>CALBKP010000027.1 GCA_937895825.1 uncultured Alistipes sp.
GGGTGTGTAGGTGCGCCCGGCAGCCACAAATCTACCTTGTAGCGCTCCAGAAAACGGCGATCCACGGCGCGGCTATCGGCATATAAGCCACCCGAGCAGGCTTCCGAACCACATACAATCACAATCTTCGGGTCGGGTACTGAGTTGTAGCATATATCCAGTGCCTCGGCCATATTGCTCGATATGGGGCCTGTGACGACCACTCCATCGGCGTGGCGTGGTGAGGCTACGAACTCCACTCCGTAGCGACCGAAGTCGAAGTTTACGTTACCCGTGGCGTTGAGTTCCATCTCTACCGAGCAGTCGCCACCGGCCGATACCTCGCGGAGCTGCAATGCGCGACCGAAATACTTAGCAATCTCGGGGCGCACAGCCGTGGTGTCGAACTTGGGGGTTGTCTGTCCTGCTTTGACAACGAGATCCTCGCGGCGAGTGGCAGCAAGGCGATGCTCGTTGGTAAACTTTATATTCTTGGGCGCGCATTTCTGGCACTCGCCACAGAAAAGACACTTACCCATGTCGAGCGTAAAGGGCTTTGTAGTGATAGCTCCCGTGGGACATATCTTTGCTGCACGCTCAACTTCCGCCATATCCTTAGTCTCGGTTAGGAGCGGGAAGCCACGAAACTCCTCGGTGAGGGTCACTGCATCAAGGTTGGGGATGTATTGCCAGCCGTGGCTACGTAATATCTTTGCTTTTCCAAATAACATACCTTAGTTATAATTATAGGTCGTGACCGTAGTGTTAAAGGTCGTGACCACAGTATGACAAGTTAAAACTCTTATTGTTGATGGGGAAGTCCGATATGCCCTCGGAGCGTACTGCGATGGCCAGACCGAGCCAGTTGTGAACGCTCGGATCCTTAATCTTGTACTTCACGATGTCACCTTCGCTGTTAGTGAGAGCCACGTGGCATATCTCGCCGCGCCAACCCTCGATAAGCGAGAACGACAGAGCGTCGCCCTGGAGCTTAGCGTCGTAGTTGGGGGCTGGGAGCTTCCCCGTGGGCGTGTATGATGCCAGGGCATTCTCGATATAGTCGGCACTCTGCAACACCTCGTCCATGCGTGTTGCGAGGCGCGACATAACGTCGCCATCGTGCTTTAGTATGGGCTCGTGCTTGAGTGTTCTGGCGTAGTAGCCCGAGGGGTGCGTTGCGCGGATGTCGCGCTTGAGTCCGCTGGCACGTGCTGCCTGACCTACGCCACCGATGCGCTCCATCTCGCTCTTCGGCACAAGACCACACTGCTCGAAGCGGGCAAGGAGCGTGGGAGCCTCGAGGATATCCTCCCTAACCTCATTATAGCGACGACGAACGTCGGCAATGTTCTTGCGAATAAGCTCGACCTTATCCTTGGTAAGTGGGTGGTTAGTACCCAAGGGGCGTATCACACTCTTGCCGAAGCGGTTGCCGCACCATGCCTGCGAGGTGTTGATTGTCACGGTACGTAGTGCTTCGCACGCTACCTGATATAGCTGGAAGCCGATGTCGGTTGCCAGAGCTCCTGTGTCGGCAAGGTGCATGGCTATACGCTCAAGCTCGATGGCTATCATACGTTCACGCTTAAGGTCGTCACCAATGTCGACATTGGCAAGTTTCTCGATAAGCTCGGCATAGGCCGTAGCATGACCTACGGCTGTATCGCCCGCTGTTGACTCAGCGATAAGCGTCTGACGCAGGCGGTTTTGGTTGCGAAGCATTTCGTTCTCCACGCCACGGTGCTGGTAGCCAAGGGCAATCTCAAGGTGGAGTACTTGCTCACCGTCACATATAAAGCGGAAGGCACCAGGCTCGATGATACCTGCGTGAATAGGGCCTACGTTTACCTCGTGGAGCTCATCACCCTCGATGGCGTAGAAGGGGTAGCTCTCCATCGTCGACTCCTTGTCCCTGCGATCGAAAGAGAAGCGTAGAGGCTTGAGCCATGGGTGGCTGTCGAAGGGTATGCCGTAGAGCTCGTGCATCTCGCGCTCGAAGGGGTGGAACTGAGGGTGCAGGGCAGTGAGCGAGGCGAGACCCTCGGCGTAGTAGTCGGGGATGAACGAGGTGATAAGTACCTCACCCGTGGTATCATCGAGAAGTAGAAGATAAAACTTTAGGCCACACTCTATCTCAGTAGCGAAGTAGTGTGCCACATGGTATCGGCTGTCCGCCATGCGCTCTTTGAGGTCGTTGTAAAGTTCGACATACTCAACAACGGGGATGTCGGCGATTGCAACGGCCGAAGCGTTATTGTTTGTTACGTGGTATAGTTTCATAGTTTTATCCTATATTTACGATTATGTCGATAGCCTCTCGCAAGAAGTTGGGCTGCCAAAGTCCGAGTATGATAGCTACTCCTAAGAGTACCGCTGCTGAGTATGACAGACGGCGATTTACGGCAGATAGATGTAGCTTATCCTGATTTGAGTGGTAGCCGAGGCGCAGTGTGCGCGACCAGATGGCATAGATAACAACGCACATAAGTATAAGCATCGCTGCGAGCAACCACCAGCTACCCACCGATACAATCTCCGAGAAGATCATAACCTCGGAGATAAAGAGAGGCGATGGTGGAAAGGCCAAAAGTACGAGTGTGCCAATGATGAAGCCAATGGCACCCACGCGGTTGATGTTCATATAGTTACCTATGCGGTTGATACTGTAACTATCATAGATATGGCGCATGATACCCACCTGGAAGAACATCGAGCTCTTAACCAACGTGTGGCAGATGACATGGAAGACGGCAGCCCACAATGCCACGCCGCCAATACCCATGCCAATAGCCACGATACCCATATTCTCCACGGTTGAGTACGACAGGAATCGCTTGTAGTTATTCGTGCGGCGAAGGAACATAGCACCTACGGCCAACGAGAGGATACCTATTAGTATTAATACGTGGCGTGCCCACTCGAATACCTCGGCCTGAGCGTAGAGCGAGTAGATACGGTAGATCGAGACAAAGCCAGCGTTGACGAGTGCCGTAGATATAAATGCTGATGCGGGAGCAGGGGCTGCATAGTTGGCATCGACACCTACGGTGTAGAGTGGGAAGATCTCCATCTTACAGCTGTAACCCACAACGATAAGCAAGAACGCTACCTTCAGGTATAGGGGGTTACCATTAGCAATGGCTGTGCTGAGTGATGCATAATCCAGTGCACCATGCTCCGCCACGGTTGAGAGCAGCAGGATGCCGAGATATGCCATGGCGATACCCGTAGAGCAGACAAAGATATACTTCCACGTAGCCTCCAGCGACTGCTCGAACTCGCGGTGGTAGATGATACCCGCCGAGCAGATGGTCGTAGCCTCGAGGAACACCCAGGTCATGGCCACGTTGTCCGAGTAGTAGACACACGTGATGGCTACGGCAAGGAGCATAAGGATCGTATAGTATGCCTTATATGAGCGTGTAGATATACCCTCGGCCTTGAGGTATGATGATGAGTGCAGGAGAGTGAAGCCTAACACTGCAGTCATCAGCACATGAAAGACAACGGCGAGGGTGTCGGCACGGAAGATTGAGAGCATAATGCTGTCGACGCGACCTAAGCCGAAGATAAGGCCTATGGCTGCTGCCTGCACTGTGAAGAAGAGTGCAGCGATAATATTGGTGGCACGCTCGCTACGTACAACGAGTGGCAGTACGGCGAGAATGACCGAGATTGAGAGATATATGAGCATTTCCATAGTGTTAGTCTTTAATAGAGGTTAGAGCATCCGTCTCGTCGGTGTGGATATCGTTATCCATGCGTCGGAGGAACATGCCGAGGATAAGTATCGAGATAAGGATATCGAGCATGATGGCAAGGTTGATAAGTATTGGGAACTCTACACCGATAGCCATCGAGAAGAGGAACACGCCATTCTCGATAACGAGAAAGCCCACCAAATGTGCGAAGATACGCTTGCGCATAACGATAAGGATAAGTCCCGAGAGTAGCGCGTAGAGAGCCACGCCGAAGAATATCATATCGGTACGGTTATCGGCCATATAGTAGGTTATCGTACAGCTGGCAATAAGTGCCACGATAGACATCACAAGGGCTCCGAACTGCGACGAGGCAGAGTGTATGCGGTTAATCTTGGTCTTAAGTATCACACGCATAAGGATTGCAGGGATGACAATGGCCTTGAAAACGAGGGTCTCGACGATGATGAATCCCATCTCGACGGGGTGGAACTCGTGTAGGCGTGCGATGGCAATGCCAAAGAGTAGAAGTCCCTGGATAGCCAAGATTGTCGTGTGGTTACGGAAACGTTCAGCTATCGACAGGTAGATAAGCGTGAGAACGTATAGTATGATGAGTGATAGTATCATAGCCTTAGATTTCGATATTTTGGATTAGTAGGAAACCAGTGAGTAGCACGAGTGCCGACATCGCTACGATGGTGAGGATGTAGGTCGTGTTGCGCGAGAGCTTGTTACGCGCTCTGAACGACTCCACAATACCGATGGAGAGTCCTGCACCAAGGATAGCTAATGGCACGGTAAACTGCCAGTGGAACGAGATGGCTACCGACACGGCGTTGGCTGCAATGACAGCGAAGATGGCATTCTTCAACCAGCCTGCGATATGAATCATGGCCATATCCACGCCTGAATAGTCGAGGCACATAACCTCGTGGATCATCGTAAGCTCGAGGTGGGTCTTTGGATCATCAACGGGGACGCGGCCAGCCTCGACAAAGAGGATGACGACAAAGACATAGGCCACCAGAAGGAGTACGATTGTGAGGTTCATATCGAGCTCCTGAGCCGTAGAGAAGATGTCGGCGAACGACGCATAGCCACAGAAGAGGGCGAGCGTTGCCATCGCCATCATCAATGCCGGCTCGACAAGAGCACCATAAAGAGCCTCACGTGCTGCACCCATACCCTCGAACGAGCTACCCGTATCCATTGCTGCGAGGATGATAGCCACGCGTGAGAGTGCGAGCAGGTAGGCTACAAGGATGATGTCGCCGTGGAACGATAGCAGTGGTTCAAGGTCGGCGATGGGGATAAACAGAAAGGCTACAATCGCTGCTCCGAGGTAGAAACAGGGAGCGATACGGAAGAGGGCAGTTGTAGTTGTAGAGTACACAGCACCCTTGCGTAGCTGCAAACGTACGTTGTAGACGTGCTGGAAGAAGCGTATGCCCTTACGTCCTGCAAGTATGGCACGTGTGCGGTTGATGACACCCGTAATCGAGAGTGCCACAACAATCATAAGTAGTGTATTGAGTAGTTTTACTAACATAGCAATCTTCGAATTAGGGGTTAGAGTATGCCAACGAGTGTAAGGATGAGAACTACAACGAAGAATGCGAGGGCAAAGGTGATGTAGTTATTCACGCGGCCAGTACGTAGACGCATGACGTACTCGTTGATGCGGTGCATGAGCTTTACCCACCACTGGCCAAGCAGCGAGTCGACCTTATCCTTATGGTCGATACGATAGTTGTGTGGCGAGGGGAATATCTCCGCCTTATCCACAGCACGACCATCTACCGTATCCTTCATAAGCGGCTTGCCGATGCTCTCCAAACCCTCGGAGAACGACTCACCGGTGTACTGCATGCGTGTATTTGTCGCGGTGAAGCCACAACCCCACGTTGGGCCGCTCTCGATCTTACGTGTACTCTGAGCCTTATGCTTGAGTACAAAGAGGATCAGTATTACGGCGATAAGTATCCATCCCGTTGCGCTGAGTGCCTCAAGCGTAGGTGCGAAGTGGTTTACGGCAATAGAGTTATCGGCACCGCTGATTGCCTCCGCAATAACTGCGATGGGACGTATGGCATATTGTGGAAGCAGACCGATAAAGAGGATGAATGCAGCGGGGATGGCCATGGCTGCGATGCGTGTGTTGTCCACCTCGCTACTCTCGGCAACGTGCGTAGAGCGTGGTGAACCGAGGAATACAACGCCATAGAGCTTTGTGAAGGCCAAGACAACGATACCACCGATGAGTGAGAGGGCTATGATGCCTGCAACCGAGTACAACACCTCGTGGCCATCGCTCACGCCGTTGAACATGCCAATATAAATAAGGAGCTCCGATACGAAGCCGTTAAGTGGTGGCAGGGCGCAGATGGCAACCGTGGCCAGTAGCATAAGGATTGCCGTGATGGGCATGTGCTTAGCAAGACCACCCATCTGGTTCATAGCCGTAGTGTGGAGTTTAGAGTAGATGTTACCCGCGCTGAAGAAGAGCAACGTCTTGAAGAGCGAGTGGTTCACGGTGTGTAGTAGCGCACCACACAAGCCGCACATGCCGATAAGCGAGCTGCCAGCAGCATGGCCAATAGCAGCGATGCCGAGGCCGATGAGTATAACGCCAACGTTCTCGATACTTGAGTAGGCCAACAGACGCTTGATGTCGTTCTGCATGGCGGCAAGGATAACACCCCAAAGGCCTGTGACGATACCCGAGAGCAACACGATAAGGCCGATGGTATAGAGAAGGTCTACATTATGGTCGATAGACTGCATAAGGCGCATGATGCCGTAGACACCCGTTTTGATCATCACACCCGACATGATGGCAGATACGTGCGACGGTGCTGCGGGGTGAGCCTCTGGAAGCCATATATGCATGGGGAAGAGACCCGCCTTCATGCCAAAGCCAATGAAGAGAATAACGAAGAGTGGCAGTGGCTGTGCTAATTTGAAGTAATCGACGATAGCTGCGAAGTTGGCCGAACCAGTGACATTGTCGACCATAACGAATCCCGCGACGAGGAACATAAAGCCTATGTGCATCATCACCAAGTAGTTGAGTGCGGCGCGGCGAACATCCTGACGGTCAGCCTCGAAGAGTATCAAGAGAAATGAGGCAATGGTCATCAACTCCCACGAGAAGAGGAACGAGAAACCTCCACTCGACATTACCACTAACATCATCGACACAACCAGCAGCACCAACGAGGTGTAGTGCAGCGAGATATGTGCCGGAGCAAAACGGTTAAGATAGCCTCCAACGTAGCCTCGTGAGTAGATAACCGTTGCTATCGACGCCACCGAGATAATGACCAAAAAGAGCGATGAGAGTTTATCCACGGCAAAGTGCTCAGCTCCGAAGAAGGGGGTTGAGAACTCAGCGATGGTGATAGGCATTGTGCTTGTGAATGCCATCACGGCGAGCGTGACAGCGGCGATGGCCGCGAGGGATATTACTCCCGTGGCCACCCACACCTTCTGCCTTACGGGTGTGAGAAAAATGGCAACAATGACGATGAGTGTCGCCAGAAGTGTGTACAAATACATAGTCAACTTAATGTTGGGTTTATAGCTTGTTTATTGTTGCAGTAACAACGGTGGCTACGACGGCTGCTGTCTCGGTACGCAGACGCTCCTTGCCAAGGCTTATGGCCTTAAATCCGTTCCGGAGTGCAAAGGTAATCTCTTCTTCGGAAAAATCACCTTCAGGACCTATTAAAATAAGGTTATTACCCCCTTTTTCTATCAATTTGCCGAGATATTCACGCTCGCCGAACGTTGCGTTGCAGTGGGCAATGTATTTTTCGCCCTCGAAATCCATAGACATAACCTCGCGCACAGAGGTCAACGGATGGAGCGTGGGGTGGTATGCCTTGAGCGACTGCTTTACGGCCGAGGTGATGACCTTCTCCTCGCGGTCGAACTTAATCTGCCGACGCTCGCTGTGGTCGCACTCAATGGGATAGATGGCCGTAATGCCAACTTCGGTGGCTTTTTCCAAAAACCACTCAAAGCGGTCGATATTTTTTGTTGGAGCTACTGCCATCGTCAGTCCATAGCTCATCTTCTCGTATTCGGAAGTGCTTTCCACGACCTCTACTATGCAGCGTTTTACGTTGTCATCCACTACTTTACAGCGATGCATGGTGCCGCGACCGTCGGTCAAATGGAGCTCGTCGCCAGGCTTCATACGAAGCACTCTGACGCAGTGTTTTGACTCCTCCTCCGAGAGCGTGTGACGCGGAAATGAAATTTCGGGAGCATAAAATAGTTGCATTGGTCAATAATTTTTTTAACTTTGCAAAGTTAATTAAAAAATATTATAGATGAAACGTCTTTTAACATTATCGACACTATTGTTTGTTATGACTGTAAACATTGCTTGTAGTAGCGATGAGAAGGCAGCTGCTGGAAATCCACTTCTTGAGGAGTGGACAACGGAGTATGGCGTGCCCCCATTCGACTTAATCCGTACGGAGCATTTCAAGCCAGCATTCGATGCGGCAATGCAGATGCACAATGAGGAGATCGAGGTTATCGTGAATACTACGGAGGAACCCTCGTTCGAGAACGTTATTGTTGCGTTGGATAACGCAGGCGTAAAACTCGCGGAACTTAACCTTATCTTCGGCATGCTCTCGGCATCTGATTGCGACGATGCTATGCAGGAGGTGATGAACGAGGTTATGCCACTGCTTGTTGAGCACTCGAGCGCAATCATGCTCAACGACAAATTGTTTGAGCGCGTTAAGGCTGTCTACGATAAGCGTGCGACGCTGGGTCTCGACGCTGTGCAGATGCGCCTTTTGGATAAGACTTACGACGACTTTGTTCGCTCGGGTGCGCTGCTTAACGCCGAGGATAAGGAGCGTTTGATGCAGATCGACTCGGAGCTATCGTCGCTCGGTATCCGCTTTGGTAAGAACCTCCTTGCCGACAATGCCAACTTCTTCCTTGAGCTCGGCCCTGCACAGGTAGCCGACCTGCCGGAGAGCGTTCGTAATCAGGCACAGGAGACTGCAGTGGCTATGGGTAAGAGTGGTTATGTGTTTACATTGGCTAAGCCCAGCATGTTGCCATTCTTGACTTACTCGTCGGATCGTGAGTTACGCCGTAGACTCTATGATGGCTATACGATGCGTTGTAACAACGACAATGAGACGGATAATAAGCAGATTATCGAGGATATGACACGCCTACGTATTGAGAAGGCACATCTGCTCGGTTATAAGTCGTACTCGGAGTATGTTACATCTGACCAGATGGCTGGTAGCCCCGAGGCTGTTTACGAGCTCCTCGACGAGATTTGGGAGCCCGCTTTGGAGTCGGCCAAGCGTGAGTTGGAGGAGATGAAGGTTCTCTTCGATAGAGATTACCCCGGTGAGACGTTCGAGAAGTCGGATTGGTGGTACTATGCCGAGAAGGTGCGCAAGCAGAAGTATCAGCTCGACGAGGAGGCTATCCGCCAGTATCTATCGTTAGATAACGTGCGCGACGGTATGTTTTACCTCGCTAACCGCCTCTATGGCATCACGTTCCGTCCTATCACGGCACCTCGCTACCATGCTGAGTGCTCGGTATATGAGGTTATCGACCATGACGAGTCGCATATCGGTGTGCTCTATATCGACCCCTATCCACGTAAGTCGAAGCAGGGTGGTGCATGGTGTGGTAACTTTACGGAGCAGCGTTACGTAGATGGTAAGCGCAAGGCTCCAGTGGTAGGCATCGTATGTAACTTTACGCCTCCCGTGGGCAAGACCCCTTCGCTCCTATCGTTCGACGAGGCGGAGACTATGTTCCATGAGTTTGGCCATGCGCTCCATTTCCTCTTTGCCGATGTACGTTACCGCGGTCTTACCGATGTTGAGGGCGACTTTGTGGAGCTTCCTTCGCAGATTATGGAGAACTGGGCATTTGAGCCTGAGATCTTGAAAAAGTATGCTACGCACCATAAGTCGGGTGAGGTGATTCCGGATAATCTTATTGCACGTATGCAGCGTGCTTCGCTCTTCAACCAGGGCTTTATCACTACGGAGCTCGCGGCGGCAGCACTTATTGATATGGATATCCACACGATGGAGACATTTACCGATATGGATGTTAACGCCTTCGAGAAGTATAACCTTGCACAGCGCCGTGGTCTTATCCCTGAGATTGAGCCTCGCTATCGTTATACCTACTTCTCGCACATCTTCGATGGTGGCTACTCGTCGGGTTACTACTTCTACCTCTGGGCAGAGGTGCTTGATAAGGATGCTTTTGCGGCGTTCAAAGAGCGTCGTGACATCTGCGATCGAGAGCTTGCAACGAGCTTCCGCTACGACCTACTCGCTCAGGGTGGCCAGCGTGCTGGTATGGATATGTATCGTAAGTTCCGTGGTGCTGATCCCGATAAGACTCCTATGCTCAAGGCTCGTGGCCTGTGGGTAGAGCCTGAACCTGAGGTCGATACGTTGCTTCAGGAGGAGGCTCCCGAGCAGATATTTACACCTGCACTTGAGCCCCGCACGCCAGGTGTGTTGAAGCGCCCCGAGGCACAACCCGGCAAGGTTGTACGCTCGGTGCCTGCACAGATCAAGAAATAACCAAGCGTGCAAGCTACAACCCAAGTCTAAAACCTTAAAAATAATAACTATTCATTATGACAGCAAAATCAATCATTATGTCAGCAGTGGCATTTGCAACAGTAGGTGCAGCGGCATTCTCGACAGGATGCGCTACCGATCCTATGAAGGATAACCCCTTTGCCCAGGAGTGGAATACACCTCACCAGACACCTCCATTCTCATCTATTAAGATTGAGCACTACGAACCCGCATTCGACGTGGCTATCGCCGAGAATCGTGCCGAAATAGAGGCTATCGTCAATAACCCTGAGGCTCCTACTTTCGAGAATACCATCGTAGCTATGGCCGAGTCAGGTCAGATGCTCGGCCGCGTGTCGGGCGTATTCTTTGTGCTTAATGGCAGCTGCACGTCGGACGAGATGCAGCAGATCGCTACAAACGTAACACCCAAGCTTACGGAGCTTTCGAACGACATCTCGCTTAATCCCGAGCTTTTCAAGCGCGTAAAGACCGTTTACGATCAGCGTGCAGAACTTGACCTCGACCAGGAGGATATGATGCTCCTTGAGGAGACATACAAGAGCTTTGCTCGCTCGGGTGCTTTGCTCGAGGGTGAGGCTAAGGAGCTCTATCGTCAGTACTCTACGGAGCTCTCGCAGCTTACACTCGACTTTGGTCAGCGTGCTTTGGCTGCAACAAATGCCTTCTCGTTGAATATCACCGATGAGGCTAAGGTTGCCGAGCTTCCAGACTTCGTTAAGGAGGGTCTTGCTGCCGAGGCTGCAGCTCGTGGCGAGGAGGGCTGGACACTCACGCTTCACGCTCCCAGCTACGTTCCCTTTATGACGTACTCTACGCAGCGTGATATCAAGGAGCAGCTCTACCGAGCTTATAACTCACGCGGTGTAGGTGGTGACAACGACAATATGGAGAATATCCGTAAGATTGCTAATCTTCGCCTTAAGATAGCTAACTTGCTCGGCTACGAGTGCTATGCAGACTACGTGCTGGAGGATCGTATGGCCGAGAGTCGTGCAACGGTTAATGGCTTCCTTCAGGAGCTCTGCGATGCAACGCTTGAGTACGCTAAGAAGGATGTAGAGGCTATCACCGCTTTTGCACATGAGAACGGCTTTGAGGGTGACCTCCAGCCTTGGGACTTCAGCTACTATAACGAGAAACTCAAGGAGGCTAAGTACTCTATCAACGACGAGCAGATTAAGCCCTACTTGCAGCTCGAGAGCGCAAAGGATGCTGTCTTTATGCTTGCTAACAAGCTCTATGGTCTGACATTTACCCCCGCACCCGAGATCGAGGTTTACCACCCCGAGGCTATGGCATACGAGGTTAAGGACGAGAGCGGCAAGGTGTTGGCTGTCCTCTACATGGACTTCTTCCCCCGCGAGTCTAAGCGTCAGGGTGCTTGGATGACAGAGTTCCGTGGTACGAGCATCGTTGATGGCGTTGAGCGTCGTCCTTTGGTGTCACTCGTGATGAACTTCACCAAGCCTACGGCTACCACTCCTTCGCTCCTTACGTTTGATGAGTTCACTACCTTCCTCCACGAGTTTGGCCATGGTCTCCACGGCATTCTCGCACAGGGTAAGTATGAGTCTATCAACGGTACATCTGTTAAGCGCGACTTCGTAGAGCTCCCATCACAGATTATGGAGAACTGGGCAACAGAGAAGGAGTATCTCGACCTCTGGGCTAAGCACTATGTAACGGGTGAGGCTATGCCCGCAGAGCTTATCGAGAAGCTTGTTGCTGCTAAGAACTATCTCGCTGCTTACTATAATGTTCGTCAGCTCTCGTTCGGTATGCTCGATATGGCATGGCACACAATCACTACCCCTTATGAGGGTGATGTTATGGAGTTCGAGCTCGCTGCTCTTGAGCCAACAAAGGTTATGCCTTTCGTTGATGGTTGCGCTATGGGTCCCGCCTTCACGCATATCTTCAGCGGTGGTTACGCAACGGGTTACTACGGTTACAAGTGGGCTGAGGTGCTTGCGGCTGATGCCTTCTCATACTTCGCCGAGGAGGGTATCTTCTCTAAGGAGGTAGCTGGCAAGTTCCGTCATGAGGTTCTTGAGAAGGGTGGTCACGAGCATCCTATGACCCTCTATGTTAACTTCCGAGGTCACAAGCCTCAGACTCAGGCTCTCATTGATCAGATGAACCTCGAGTAATTTCTTGTGATAAGGGGTCGATTGCGGCCCCTAACAAAAAATGCCACCAATGGGACGTACGTCAAGTACTACCCATCGGTGGCATTTTTGCCGAGTGTAGCACTCGGCACCCTTCTGACAAGAAATTATGTCTCGTGCAACCTGTCGACGATAATTTTGCCGAGAGCTGTGCTCGGTGCTTTGCAACAAGGATCAGTGTTTGCACTCTTTTTGTCTGTTGAGACATTGCGCCCTACCAAACAAAAAGAGAGCCCCTCAGGACTCTCTATTGCAAATTCTACTAATTACTAATTATAAGGTCTTAAGGTACTCCGAAACGTTGCGCTCGATGCGAGCCATAACGTCGTCAGCCTCGGCACGTACAAACTTCTCACCCGTAACAGCCTCGTAGAGTTCGATATAACGCTCGGTGATGCCATTAACCACCTCCTCAGTCATCTCGGGAACCTGCTGGCCCTCCTGACCCTGGAAGCCGTTGTCCATAAGCCACTCGCGAACAAACTCCTTAGAGAGCTGCTTCTGCTTCTCGCCACGAGCCAAACGCTCCTCGTAGCCATCCATATAGAAGTAGCGTGACGAGTCGGGCGTGTGAATCTCGTCCATAAGGTAGATGATGCCGTTCTTCTTGCCGAACTCATACTTCGTATCTACAAGGATAAGCCCCATCTTAGCAGCGATCTCAGTGCCGCGCTGGAAGATAGCGCGTGTGTATGCCTCGAGCTGCTCGTACTCCTCGCGTGAAACAAGACCTTGAGCGATGATCTCCTCCTTAGAGATATCCTCGTCGTGACCCTCGTCAGCTTTGGTCGTTGGGGTGATGATGGGCTCGGGGAACTTCTGGTTCTCGACCATGCCGTCGGGCATAGCCACGCCGCAGATTGTGCGCTTACCAGCCTTATACTCTCTCCAGGCGTGTCCCGAGAGGTAACCACGGATGACCATCTCAACCTTATAAGGCTCGCAGCGGTGGCCAACGGTGACCATAGGATCGGGTACACCGATCTTCCAGTTAGGAAGGATGTCGGTGGTAGCATCGAGGAACTTAGCCGCGATCTGGTTAAGCACCTGACCTTTGAAGGGAATACCTTTAGGGAGTACAACGTCGAATGCCGAGATACGGTCCGATACAACCATCACGAGATAGTCGTCGTTGATGTTATATACGTCGCGTACCTTGCCTACATAGTGGCCTTTCTGACCCTCGAACTGAAAATCGTTCTTTACAATAGCGTTCATAGTTATATATGGTATTTAAATTATTTCTGTATCACCAAACCCTCACTCTCCATTATTAAATACTTGTTACTAATTGTATGGTTAGTACATGTAGTCGTATTGCGAGTAGCTCTTGTCGTACTTCAAGTCGGCGAGTGATGCAGCCTTGACACCTATATTAAATGCCCAACTACGGTGGTTACCGAAGGGTATCCACGTGAAGGACATCTGCCAGCAGTGCAGGTCGCGAGTGATGGCGATAGAGGTCATCGACATCTTGCGTGCCGTGAAGTCGTAACCCGACGTGGCGGTGATCATCAACTTAGGTGTGAGCTTCACGCTGGCGTTGAAGTTAACGGTTTGCTGTATATTCTTCTTATAACCCGTGGTTCCGTTATTCACGAATTGGGCGTTATAGCTGAAGCTATAGTTGAAACCGAAGTTCCACGGTATCGAGAAGTCATAGTATTGTCCCGCCATCCATTGTCGTCGCATTGCGGGGTTAAGCTGGCCGTAAGGGTCGGACCATGAGTTGAAGTACTCGGCAGGGATGGAGGTGATGTCGTTACCTGCCACCTGGTTGCTATTCTCGCGCGATTTAAAGGTATAACCGAAACTCCAGCTTGCCGTCTGTATTCGACCTGGCAGACCGCGACTCCACATCAACTTATTATAGCGTATACCCTGTGGCGATACCTCGTATGGGTCGAGCGTAAGCGATAGGTTGAGGGCGATATTCTGGTAGATGGTCGTACGCAACTGTATGGGTAGCGTAGAGAGTCGCATAGAGTCGGCAAGGAAGTTGTAAGAACCATTGATCGAGATCTGGTCGATGATCTTCACCTTCTTGACAGTATCCTTTGTGCGAACCTTAGCCTCGAGCGACTGCGAGAGACCGAATGTGAGGTTTAGCTGCTGACCACTACCTGGTACACCGTATGCGTTGTCGGTAAATGGAGAGTAGACCTTAAACTTACCCGTCGTATCGGTCTGCACCGTCTCGTAGAAACCATACTTCTGGCGGCTGAAGTCGGGGGCGTAGCTAAAGCCGATGTTAGGCGTGAGGGTGTGACGTACGGCCTGGAGCTTACGTGTCTTCTTCTTGGCTACGTATGTACCGTAGACCGTGGTGTTGGCCGATACTGAGGCGTTGTAGTTATACAAACGCCAGAATCCATACTCCGGATCGAGGGTCTCGACTTGATGTGTCTCGTCGTTCCACTGCTGGCTAACCTTCTTGAAGTACCAACGCTCGGTGTAGTTGAACGAGGGGCTTACGTTGATGTAGTTGAAGAGCGACAGCGACGTAGATACAGGTATGGTGTGCTGGATACCGTTCTTCATGTTCTGTAGCGTCTCCTTGGTGAAGATCTCGCTCTCGGTGGTATTCACCGTGTTGGTCATCTTCATCGAGTAGCTCATCTTAATCTTCTCGTACCAGCGGGTCTTACCAACAGCCTCCTTACGCTTTAGGGGGTTGAAGCTGGCAACGTTGAAGGTGATGGTAGGAAGCGTTACAGCGATAGTCTTATTCTTCGAGTTCTGCGACACAGACATATTAAATGCGAGTGAGAATGGTGTTCCCTCCCAGTTCTTCGAGTACGAGATCGAAGAGTTGGTCTGCGTGGCGAGGATGTCGCCTACGTTTGTTGCCGAGTAGCGGCTATAACCACTTGACGTGAGGTTCACCGATGCCGAGAATGTTGAGCCAGGGTTGGCCTTGGCATCCTGCGAGTGTGTCCACTGAATCTTGTAGTTGTTCTGCTGCACAAAGTCGGGCTCGCCCTTCTCGCCACTACGTATTGCCGAGTATTGAAGGTTGAAGTTACCGCGGAACTTGTATCGCTTGACGTACTGCGATACGGCCGACACCTCCCACGAGCCGAGTGTGTAGATACCACCACGTATGGCGAGGTCCATGTGCTCGCCGAGGGTGAAGTAGTAGCCGAGGTCACGTATAAAGAAACCCTTGGCATCCTCACCATACGTAGGCATCAAGATACCAGACTTTGGCCCCATGTGGATAGGAAAGAAGGCCTCGGGAATACCAGGGAAGTAGATGGGCACATCCTCCATAACGAGGTAGGCGTAGCCCGTGACGATCTTCTTGCCAGGGATAACCTTCGCCTGAGTCATGGCGAGGTAGAAGTGGGGGTGGTCGGTGCAGTCACACGTGGTGTACATACCGTTACCGATGTGGATGCTCTCGTCGGGGTGCATCTTTACGCTGCTACCGATAAGCCAGCCGTCACCCTCCTGAGTAGCAATACCCTTGATCTTTGCCTTGCGAGAGTCAAGGTTGTAGGTGATGGTATCCATCGTATAGGGCGAGCCACCGTCCGAGAACTCGGGGTGAGTCTTCGTAGGCTTGCCATCCACGCTGTCGGACTCGTAACCGTGGGCAAAGATATCCTTCGTTTGCATGTCCACGCGCATAAAGTCGGCCTTGAGGTTCATGCCCTGATACGTCACATCGCCACTCTTGTAGCTATATATCATCTTGTTCGTGGCATCGAACACGACCGAGTCAACGGCCTTACCCTCGATGATGTCATCGAACATAGGGGCAGAAACACGGCGACGGTTCTGATTCTCGCCAGTTGTGTCCCTTACAGCCTCTGTACGATCGACGCTATCGCGGCTCTGGAATAGACCAAAACCGCCTGCGTCGGCACTCGTGAGGCCGAACGTAAGACACATGAACGCTGCAACGAGAAGCGCTGATGATAGATATTTTAAGAATAAATGTCTCAAAATTCAATAATTTTTTGTAACTTTGCCGACACGTCGGCAAAACACCTCAAACTATGGGTATTGTAGTCCGTAGCGTGGGTGATGTTTCCGGTGCCAATGCGGTTACAACCCGCAAAGATAGTAATAATTTTGCACAAAATTGACTAATTTATGAGAAATCTCATAATAACTCTTTTGCTAATTGTGCTATTACCCGTTTGGGTTAACGCTCAGGATGCCGAAAATGTTGCATCAGTAGGGAGAAAAAGAGTGGTTGTCATAGACCCAGGACACGGAGGCCCGCGTCCAGGAAAGGTGATGCGAGACATTGCGGAGGAGGACTACGTGTTGGATGTGTCGAAGGAGGTGCAAAGTCAGCTTAGAACCAAAATGTCGAACCTGACGGTATATCTCACACGTTCGTGCGACTCGGCATATCACGAGAATCAGGCGGCGGATAATCGTAAGCGTGCTGAGTTTGCGAATAAGAAGGGTGCTGACCTCTATGTGTCGATACACGCCAATGCCCACAAGAAACCCGAGGTTAAGGGTTGTGAAGTGTGGGTGCTGACGCTTAACGATAAGTTGATGAACCAGAATCAGAATAAGGCCGAGAGCTATGCTGATGATGGTGACTTTATCGCCTTGGAAGATATTGATCGTACGTCGCAGGGCTTTATGATGGCTGTGGCACGACAACTCGATAATGAGCCGTTCAGTCGCTTCTTTGCTGAGGAGTGTTGCAAGAATATGTCGAGCTATGGACTTAAGAATCTTGGCGTTAAGGCAGGTCCTGTGTTCACGGTGTTGTACTACTTCGAGGGGCCAGGTGTGATTGTTGAGTTAGCCTATCTGACTAATGCCGAGGATTACAAATATCTCGCCTCGAAGGGTGCTAAGAGGGAGATGGCAACGGCCATAAGTGATGCTATCGTTAGCTACTTCAAGGCGCTGGATGGCGATGTTGCGGAGGTGGAATCTACGGGGGAGAAGGCTGAGGAGCCTGGCGTTGAGCCTAAGGCTGAGGATAAAGCTGAGCCCGAGGTGCTTACCGAGGGTTATACCATTCAGCTGATATCGAGCCTTGTAGAGGTTGATACGAAGGATTATCAGTTTAAGGAGTACAAGGGGCGCGTTAGGCAGCTTATTGGCTCGGGTAAGTACAAATATAAGTATTGCTACGGCAGTTACCGTGCTAAAGAGGATGCTAATGCCGACCTTGCCGAGGTACGTAAGACGTTTAAGGATGCTTATTTGGTACGTTTTAAAGATGGAAAGATTGTGACGAAATAGTCGAACGAAGAAAATTAAAAGTTGAAAGATATGAAACTTAGAAGAGAGTTTAAGATTGGCATCTTTGCCGTTATCGTGATCTGTGTATCGTGGTGGGGAATTAAGTGGCTCGGAGGCCAGAATCTATTGCTTCAGAGCAATATCTATTATGTCTACTATGACGATGTTTCGGGACTTCAGGAGTCGTCGCGCGTGAACCTGCGTGGCGTAGAGGTTGGCAACGTGCGCGATATTGTGTTGGAGAGCAACCGTGTGAAGGTGGAGATTGCCATCGAGAGTAAGTATGCGGAGATGATCCCCTCGAACTCGGTGGCAGAGATCGGCTCGGCAGGACTTATGGGTGGTGTGGAGATTAGCATTATCCAGGGTGATGCTGCGGATGTTATCGAGGATGGCGCTACGTTCGAAGGTCGTGTTAAGCCCGATATGCTTGGCTCACTTGCCGATAAGGGTACGGAGCTTATGGATGGTCTCACTGTAACGATTGATGGCGTGAATACGCTTATTGGTGGTAACACGCAGGGTATTACGGAGCTAATATCTAACCTTGAGTCGATGACTGCTTCGATTGACTCGATACTTGCTGCATCGGCACCAAATATCAATAGCGCAATGGATGACCTTAGCGCGTTCACGTCGACACTCGCTGCAAATACCGAGCGTATTGAGTCGATGCTTGGCAACCTTGACGAATTTAGCGGTGAGCTTGCTGAGGCCGATATGATTAACCAACTCACAACAACCGTCGAGTCACTCAATGAGGTGCTTGTTGCTATCGAGAGTGGCAATGGCTCGGTGGGTAAACTCCTTACCGACGAGGCTCTTTACAATTCGCTCACAACGGCTGGCGATAACCTCGGTCTGTTGCTCGAGGATTTGAAGGCTAATCCTAAGCGTTATATCAACATCTCGGTATTTGGAAAGTCGGAGGAGCAGATTGCGGCTAAGGCTGCAAAGAAGGAGGCTAAGGCTGCAAAGAAGGCTGCCAAGGCAGAGTATAAAGTGGCAAAATCACGTGATTAGACTGAGTAGTTACTCAAACCTCCCTGTAAGTAAAATATGATCTATCCGTCGAACTTTGAGCTAAGGGTGGGCTTCGATCGTATACGCGAGGCTGTGATGTCGCGCTGTACGATGCTCTCGGCACGCGAGGTGATTGCCCGCGAGGGATTCACACGCTCGCGTCGTGAGGTGGAGCGTCGTCTGGCTCTGGCTGATGAGATGCGCCTGCTTATCTCGATGGAGACGGGCGTGGCTATCGGCGAGCAGGAGGATCTGCAAGCCATCGTTGAGAAGATACGTGTTGAAGGATCGTACCTCACTGTCGAGGAGGCGGTAACGCTACTGCGCGGACTACGTTCGGCAGCAGTAATCGTAGGTTTTATACTCTCGCGTAAGGATCGTAGCTATCCGATGCTTAAGGCTATCACCGAGGGTGTTACAATATTTCCGGAGCTGCAACGCTCCATTGAGCGTGTGGTGGATGAAACGGGCGAGGTGCGCTCGTCGGCATCGCCCGAGTTGCAGGATATACGTCGTGCCATACGTGAGCATGAGGGTCAGGTGGCAAAACGCTTGCAACAGGTACTTCAAAGGGCTAAGGCGCAGGGTATCGTCGAGGCTGATGCTATGATCTCGATACGTGATGGCCACGCAGTGATACCCGTGGCTGCGGCAAATAAGCGCAAACTCTCGGGATTTATCCACGATGAGTCGGCTACGGGGCGTACCTTTTATATTGAGCCAGTTGAGGTTGTGGAGCTTAACAACGAGCTCAGAGAGTTGGAGTATGCCGAGAAGCGCGAGGTGGTAAGGATACTCACCGAGCTTACGGCCGTGCTTAGACTCGATGTCGATGGCATCGCACGCATAGAGGGGTACCTAACGACGATAGATGCACTGAGGGCTAAGGCTCGCTGGGCATTGGATAATGGCGCGGTAAGGCCTATAATCTCGACCGAGGGTAGGTTGCTCCTGCGTAAGGCGCGACACCCGCTCTTGGAGCAGACGCTAAAGGAGCAGGGCAAGGCCATCGTGCCACTCGATATGGAGCTTAACGCCGAGCGACGCATACTCGTAATCTCGGGACCTAATGCCGGTGGTAAGTCGGTATGCCTAAAGACTACGGGCATACTTCAATATATGGTACAGTGTGGATTCTTGGTGCCCGTGTTGGAGAACTCGGAGTTCCCGCTGTTCGACTCGCTGATGATTGATATCGGCGACCAGCAGTCGTTAGAGAACGATCTGTCGACCTACTCGTCGCACCTCGTGAATATGAAGGCGATGTTGCAGGAGGCATCGGAGCATACGTTGATACTTATCGACGAGTTTGGCTCGGGCACTGAGCCCACGATTGGTGGCGCTATATCGGAGTCGATACTCGAGCGCTTCGTGGAGCGTAGGGCGTATGGTGTGATAACGACGCACTATGCCAACATAAAATACTTTGCATCGCGTAACGAGGGTGTTGCAAATGGTGCTATGGCCTTCGACGTTAAGAATATTCAGCCGCTCTTTAGCCTCGAGATGGGTAAGCCCGGAAGTTCGTTTGCTATCGAGGTGGCCAGAAAGATAGGCCTTCCGGAGGAGATCGTGCGTAAGGCGATGGATAAGGCGGGTGAGGACCATATAAACCTTGAGAAGCAGCTGAGAGAGATTGCCCGCGACAAGCGTTACTGGGCAGAGAAGCGCGATAGAATACGTGTGACGGATCGCAAGGTCGAGCAGTTGGAGCAGACCTACTCGGATAGGTTGCAGAGCATCAAGGATGAACGCAAGGAGATATTAGACAAGGCGCGTAAGGAGGCCGAGGAGCTTATCGCCGAGGCTAACCGCCAGATCGAGAATACGATACGAACAATTCGTGAGTCGCAGGCTGAGAAGGAACTCACGCGACTGGCGCGTAAGGAGTTGGAGTCGTTCGCTGGTGGTGTTGATGACGCGAGGAGTGATAAGGATGACCGCATAGAGAGGGAGATGGAGCGTCTGGCACGTCGTAGAGAGCGACGTGAGCAGCGTGCCGAGAACCGCGAGAGGGGCATCGAGCAGCCCAAGGTCGCAGAGCCTAAGCCTCAGGTGATAGAGGTGGGCACGAAGGTAAAGATGGAGGGTCAGACCGTACCTGGAGTGGTGGAGTCTATCAAGGGCAAGCGCGCACAGGTGACCTTCGGAAATATGCGTATCATGGTGGAGCTCGCGCGACTGAGAGCCGTGTCGGGTGCGGAGTATCGCGAGGCTACGCGACCAACAACGGCACGTACCGTAGTGTCGGTAGACATACGCGAGCGCAAGCTCAACTTCCGCGATACGATAGATGTGCGCGGCATGCGTGCTGTTGAGGCATTAGAGGCTGTCGAGGACTTGGTTGACGATGCTTTGATGGTGGGTGTGTCGAGCGTTACAATCCTCCATGGCAAGGGTACGGGAGCACTCAAGGAGGAGATACGTCGCTATCTACGCACGGTGAAGGATGTGGCTACGATTGCCGACGACCATGCAGACCGCGGTGGTGCAGGTATCACGCTCGTAACGTTTAAGCAGTAAGCAGAATAAAGTATAAGATATATGGATTACCTATTGTCGGATATTGCCCGCATTGTGGGGGGAAAGCTTCGAGGTACAGACCTCGTGGTTAAGGAGGTTGCCACCGACTCGCGTAGCGTCATAGCAAGCCGGGGTGTTGTTTTTGCAGCTATAGATGGTAAGAACCACGATGGCCACGACTACATACAACGTATGTTGGAACGTGGGGTCGAGGCCTTCATTGTTGAGCGCGATGTGGAGCTGCCGACAAAGGGGTGTGGTATGGTTAGGGTGGAGTCTACGTTAGAGGCTCTGCAATGTCTGGCTGCCTACCACCGTAGCAAGTTTAAGGGTACGGTAGTGGCCATTACGGGCTCGAACGGCAAGACCATCGTTAAGGAGTGGGCGGCACGCTCGATGCCCGATACGGTGCGGTCGTTTGCCTCGCCTAAGAGCTATAATTCGCAGCTCGGCGTGGCATTGTCGCTACTTATGCTCGAGGGTGAGGAGCAGGTGGCATTTATCGAGGCGGGCATATCTCAGCCCGACGAGATGGAGCGATTGGAGGCCATGATTCGCCCAGACATCGTTGTTGTAACATCGATTGGTGATGCTCACTCGGCAAACTTTAGCAGCGAGGAGCAGAAGATCGAGGAGAAGTTACTCCTGGCACGCGATGCCAAGACCATCATATACAATAAGGAGTATCCCGCGTTAGCGCGTCGTGTGGAGGAGTTGTATGGCGGCCGTGAACTCATAGATAGCAGCCGTGAGGTTGTTGAAGATGTCATGGAGTTGAGCGATGCTCTGATGGTTGATGCTTACCATGTGCAGGCTCTGATGCGTAAGCTGGGTTATGGAGTTGACAAGGCGATATTCTCGGCAAACGTGGCTATGCGACTGGAGCTTAAGGAGGGTATCGACAACTCGATGGTGATAGACGACAGCTACAACTCGGATATAAACTCCGTTACGGTGGCACTCGATGCCCTGCACCTGCAATCTATGGGGCGTAGGCGTGTGGCCGTGATATCGGATATACGACAGAGCGGCATGGCTCCCGAGGAGCTTTATGGCCGCGTGGCAGAGGCTGTACGTAAGGCCTCGGTAGACCATCTTATAGGTGTGGGCGAGGTGATATCGTCGTTCCAGCACCTTTTTCCGCGTGGCTCGTCGTTCTACCTCTCGACAGACGAACTTATCGAGAACTTCTCGCGTGAGCGTTGGGCAGAGTCGGTAATCCTCGTGAAGGGAAGCCGCGATAGCCGCTTCGAGCGCGTGATAAGACTATTGGAGCGTAGAACGCATACAACGACGCTGGTGGTTGACCTTGCAGCGATGAAGAAGAACCTCAACTACTTCCGTCGCCACCTGCCGCAGCACCACCCGATGGTGGCTATGGTCAAGGCCTCGAGCTACGGCACAGGCGATGTCGACGTGGCGCGTATGCTGCAACATGAGGGGGTGAGATACTTAGCCGTGGCCTTCGCCGACGAGGGTGTGTTGCTGAGATCGAAGGGTATAACGATGCCTATTGTAGTGCTCAATGCCGATGAGGATAGCTTCGATGTGATGATTGCTCATGACCTTCAGCCTGAGATATATAGCTTCCATTCGCTCGATGCCTTCCGTCGTGCCGTACACCGTGCTCACCGTGAGTCCTATCCGATACATATAAAGCTCGATACGGGCATGCACCGACTGGGATTTATCGACGAGGAGGTAGACCTGTTGGGACGTGCCGTGCATCACGACGCATCGCTACGTATAGCCTCGATATTCTCGCACCTAAGCTCGGCAGATATGCCCGAGGAGGATGCCTTCACACGCAGGCAGATTGAGGAGTTCGATTATATGAGTCAGCAACTCATAGAGTGGCTCGATTATAAGCCACTGAGACATATTGCCAACTCGGCAGCCATCGTGCGCTTCCCGGAGGCGGCGTTCGATATGTGTCGCCTGGGCTTGGGACTCTATGGCTTTGGCTTCGAGCATAACGAGGAGCTTATCCCCGTGGCTACGCTCTCTACGCGCATAGTGCAGATACGCACGCACCGCGCAGGTGAGTCGATAGGCTACGCCCGTAGTGCACGTACCGAGGGTGAGATGACCATCGCAACGATACCTGTGGGCTATGCCGACGGCCTGGATCGTCACCTCGGCAATGGCCGCTGGGAGGTGCTGGTCGGTGGCCACCGTGCCAAGATTGTGGGGCGCGTATGTATGGATAGCGCGATGATTGACCTCACGGGCATTGATGGTGTGACGGTGGGTGATCGCGTGACGATATTCGGTAAGGAGAGTGGCAATACGCTCGAGGATATGGCACGTGTGTTAGATACCATATCGTATGAGATAATGACCTCGATATCTACGCGCGTAAAACGCATATACACAGAACGATGAGCAAAGGAACGATATATATGATACCCTGCCCGATAGCAGAATCACGTCCGTTGTGGGATGTGCTGCCGAGGGCTAACTACGATGTGATGAACGCGCTCGACTACTTTATCGTGGAGAATGTGCGCTCGGCACGTCGCTTTCTCTCGAAGGTAGGTGTGGAGTGTAAGATCGAAGAGTTGGAGTTTGTGGAGCTTAACGAGCATACAACAAAGCCTGAGGAGGTGGCGCGTATGCTTCGTCCTGTGTTGGAGGGTCGCTCGGCGGGTGTAATCTCGGAGGCGGGAGTGCCAGGTGTGGCCGATCCTGGCGCCGACATCGTTGCGCTGGCTCATCGCCACGGTATTAGGGTAGTGCCTTTGGTGGGCCCCTCGTCGATACTTATGTCGGTGATGGCATCGGGACTCAATGGTCAGTCGTTTGCCTTCGTCGGTTACCTTCCCGTAAAGGATGCGGAGCGTCAGCGTAGGCTTAAAGAGTTGGAGCGTAGAGCCCAGGAGGAGCGTCAGGCTCAGCTCTTTATCGAGGCTCCGTATCGTAACGTTAAGCTCTTCGAGGCTCTCATTAAGACGCTCGCGCCAAAGATGCGTCTGACGGTGGCTACGGATATTACTGCCCCTGAGGAGTATATCCGCACGCTGCGTGTGGAGGAGTGGCGCAAGCTGCCCATGCCAGAGATAGCCAAGCGACCAACAATATTTGTATTAGGCATATAATTTGTTCATTATAATATGAAACAATTTAATTTTAAACGATTTATGAACAAGCAAACATCTGACAAAGAGAGAGATATAAAGGTGGCTGAGGAGGCTGCAATGATGGAGGAGCAGACGGCAGCAGACCCTAAGGCTGACAATGTGGCAGAGGACGAGGAGTCTGCTACTGACAATGTGGCAGTGGAACCCACTACGGAGGAGCAGTTGGCTGCGTGGCGCGATAAGTACCTACGCTTGCAGGCCGAGTTCGACAACTTCCGTAAGCGTACGATAAAGGAGAAGATGGAGCTTGTGGAGCGTGGCTCGGAGGGCGCATGGAAGGCGATACTTCCCATTCTCGACGATATGGAGCGTGCTGTGGCTGCGTCGACAAAGAGCGACGACATAGCAGCGTTGCGCCAGGGTGAAGAGCTCGTGATGAAGAAGTTCGAGAGCGTGCTTAGCGCTGCAGGCATCACCGCCATCGAGTGCGTGGATAAGCCCTTCAACGAGGAGGAGCAGGAGGCTGTGGCTCGCTTTGCTGCGGGCGAAGAGAAGAGTGGGCTTGTCATCGACTGCGTGCAGCGTGGATATAAGATGGGCGACCATGTGTTGCGCTATGCAAAGGTTGTCGTTGGCGAGTAGGCTTCAATATTTTAGACTATTATGGCAGAAAAGAGAGATTATTACGAGGTGTTGGGCGTTGAGCGCAATGCCGATGCCGACACCATAAAGAAGGCCTATCGTAAGGCCGCTATCAAGTATCACCCCGACAAGAACCCTGGGGATAAAGAGGCTGAGGAGAAGTTTAAGGAGGCAGCCGAGGCGTACGACGTGTTGTCGAACGACGATAAGCGTGCGCGCTACGACCGCTTTGGCCATGCAGGCATGAATGGTGCTGGCAGTGGTGGCTTCGGAGGCTTTGGTGGTGCTGGTGGCTTCACGATGGATGACATATTTGAGCAGTTTGGCGATATCTTCGGAGGTGCCTTTGGTGGCTTTGGCGGCAGCCGTTCGGGCGGTGCACGTCGTCAGCGCACGAGCCGTGGTAGCGATATACGTGTCACGGTGAAACTCTCATTGAAGGAGATTGCCGAGGGTGTTACTAAGAAGCTAAAGATAAACAAGACCATCAAGTGCGATAAGTGTGGTGGTACGGGTGCAAAGGATGGTGCGGCATACTCGACATGTCCCGACTGTAACGGTTCGGGCTATGTAATCACGGTGCAGAACTCGTTCTTTGGCCGTATGCAGACACAGAGCGTATGTCCCAAGTGCCAGGGTCAGGGTCGTATCATCAAGGATCGCTGCGACAAATGTGGCGGTGAGGGTACGGAGCGTGGCTCGGAGGTTATCGAGGTTAAGATACCCGCAGGTGTTGAGGAGGGTATGGCTATCCGTGTTGAGGGTCGTGGTAATGCTGCACGTCAGGGTGGCATCAATGGTGACCTTATCGTTGTTATCGAGGAGGAGCGCAACGAGCAGTTCCGCCGCGACGGTAACGACCTTGTCTATAACCTCAACATTACCGTTACGACGGCAATCCTCGGTGGCGAGGTTGAGATACCTACGATTGATGGTCGTGTACGAATAAAGGTTGCTCCGGGTACACATGCTGGCAAGGTGCTGAGACTCCGTGGTAAGGGTCTGCCGAGTGTTAACGGCTATGGTACAGGTGATATAGTTGTGGTGGTTGATGTGACCATCCCCGATGAGCTCACGAAGGAGGAGCGTAAGCTCGTGGAGCAGCTCTCGGAGCAGCCACACTTTAAGCGTGCGGAGAATGTCGAGAACCAGAATATTCTGGAGCGCATGAAGACCTTCTTCCGTGGATAGTGAGTTAACTTAATGGATATATAGGATGTCGTTTTTCCGCCCACATAAGTCGAAGCCCCGCCAGTTTAACTACATACCGCGCTACTACGACCCAGTAAAGGAGGAGCGTGACCGTAGGCGTAGGGAGTTGCACGGCACGTCGTCTGCGGACGAGGAGCCTTATGCTCCGGGTAAGTACATACGTACGCAGCGTGAGGCGCGTGATGCCTCGCGTGCGGACAATGGTGGTTTTGCGGGTCTTGGTCGTATCGTGGTTATTGCCATAGCTCTGGTTGTGGCGATACTCATGTTCTATCCACGTTTTATGCGCTTTGTGGAGCGTGCCAACGAGGAGAAGATGGCCATGGCGGCAGTGGCTGAGCACTCGGAGGAGAGCAAGGATGACGCTACGCCATCAATCACGCTCTATGAGCAGCATGGCGACATCGACTTCCGTGAGTTCGAGAGCCTTACGCCCGAGGCGTTGAACGAGATTGAGGAGTGGCAGAACTCCGTGGGCACAATCACGATCTACGACGATGATGTGGAGATCGTCGACGGTAGACGTGTAGATAAGTAGTAGACTATGGACAAAATAAGACTGCTTCCCGAGATTGTGGCAAACCAGATTGCCGCGGGCGAGGTGGTGAATGCCCCCTCGAATGTCGTCAAGGAGATGATGGAGAACTCGCTTGACGCAGGGGCGCAGTGTGTGAAGGTGAACTACCGCAATGGCGGTAAAGACCTTATACAGATAGTGGATGATGGTGTTGGCATGTCGCCGATAGATGCGCGTATGGCCTTTGACCGCCACGCCACGTCGAAGATATCGTCCATCGAGGATGTCTATCGACTTCATACGTTTGGCTTCCGCGGTGAGGCATTGGCCTCAATAGCCGCCGTTGCCGAGGTGGAGCTGCGCACACGACGCGAGGAGGATGAGTTGGGCACGGTGACGACGATAGCCGGAGGCGAGTTCCGCTCGCAGATGCCCGTGGCGTGTTCGCGTGGTGCGCAGTTTATGGTGCGTAATCTGTTCTACAATGTGCCGTCGCGTAGGAAGTTTATAGATGGCGACAACTCAAGGCTCTCGGCGCAGATAAAGAGCGAGTTCCAGAGGGTTGCGCTCTGTAATCCAGAGGTGGAGTTCGAGCTCAGACAGAACGATGCGCTGGTCTACGCGCTTAGGCCAACGAATCGTCGAGGTCGTATCGTCGACATCATTGGTAAGCATATAAAACAGAATCTTCTGGAGGTTGAGGTGGATACGTCGGTGGTACGCATCGAGGGCTTCGTGGGGCGACCCGAGGCTGCAAAGAAGCGTAACAACGAGCAGTATCTCTTCGTTAACGGCCGATATTTCAACTCGATACCTATGCAGCGCACGATAGTGCGTGCCTACGAGAGGCTTATACCCGAGGGGTGTATGCCCTCGTATTTTATTTATCTTACGGTCGACCCCGACAGGGTGGATGTGAACGTGCATCCGCAGAAGACGACCGTGAAGTTTGCAGACCACGATGTGATCCTCGAGATTCTTCAGGCGGCAGTGCGCGAGACGCTCGTAAAGACCGGAGCAGTGCCTATGATGGATTTCCAGCCCGCAAGTGTGGATATACCTGTCTACGACTCGTCGTTGCGTAGCTACTCCGAGCCGAGGGTGTCGACAAATAGCGCGTACAACCCCTTTAGCGACGAGTATATCGACCCTACGGCTCCGATGCCCGATGTACCATTCACGGGCTTCGATGTCCCCTATACCGACGCTATGATTGGTGGCAGTAGGCCGCAGCAGAAGACCGCAACTATGGTTGGTGATGGTCATGAGGCGTACAGCCTCAGTAATTCTGCTGGCTGGGCAGCAGCGGGTGGTAGTGTTGTGGAGTATATCGACGAGGAGGAGAGCGATGAGTCGTTGTTCGATATCATCGAGTCGAAGATGGATGCGGCAGAGAGCCGCACGTTTGGCGAGGTCATTGTCCTTCCTGGTGGCTATGCCGTCACGACCTATGGCGGTGGCGGTGTGGTTGTGGCTATGCAACGTGCCTACGAGCGTGTGTTGTACGACGACATAGTTAAGTCACTCACGGCTGGATGTGCCCCAACGCAGCGTATGTTCTTTGCTGAGGAGTTGCAGCTGTCGGCTGAGGAGTATGAGCTGATGGAGAGTCATGCCACGGAGTTTGCGGCGCTCGGCTTCGAGGTGGAGTATAGGGGTGATGGCCATATTGCCGTGGTAGGACGACCAGCGATTCTGGATATGACAACGCCGTTAGATGAGCTGCTCTATGAGTTGTTGCACGGCATTGAGGATGGCCGCCTGCCACTGGATGAGGAGAGGGTGCGTCTGGCGGAGCTTATGGCTCGTCGTGGCGCAAGAGGCTATGGCCGTGGAGTAACCTCGGTGGAGGCCAAGGAGCTACTCAGACGATTGGAGCAGTGCTCGACACCGAGCTATACACCCTCGGGGGCTACGGTTATGGTGGAGCTCGGAACTGATGAATTGAAAGCAAAGTTTATGAAGAACTAACTGAATATCTGTGTATTATGTCGGTATTTGGAACACGTGTTATAGCACCGCCCGTGGTGTTGAACCTGACGATAGCCAACGTGGTTGTCTTCCTTGCTACGGAGTTGTTGGGTAACGATATGATTGAGTTTGCGCTCTTTAACGTCGATCTGCGATACATATCGCCCGATGCTACACTCTTTAAATGGTGGCAGCCAGTGACCTATATGTTTATGCATGGTGGCTTCTCGCACCTATTCTTCAATATGTTCTCGCTGTGGATGTTTGGCCGCGTGCTTGAGTATGAGATGGGGTGGAAGCGATTCATTACCTATTATATAGTCTGCGGCGTGGGTGCTGCCCTGTTCCAGATGTGCGTGGCGCAGTTGGATCTTGCCCGCTTGGAGGTAGGTTCGCCCATGTGGTACGCCTATATGTCTACGCCTACGGTGGGAGCCTCGGGAGCTATCTTTGGCCTGCTGTTGGCCTTCGGCCTGCTGCATCCTCGGGAGATTATATCGTTTATATTCCCGCCGATAGAGATGGAGGCGCGATGGTTTGTCATCCTCTACGGTACGTTGGAGTTGTTCTTAGGCGTGTCGGGCACGATGGATAACGTGGCACACTTTGCTCACCTCGGCGGTATGTTCTGGGGATGGCTGCTAATGCTATGGTGGCGACACAGAGATCGCAAGCGCATATACTACTATTAGACTACTAAAAACAAACATAGAGACACACACAAACTATTAACCTGGACACCTAAGTCCGTAAATACGCTACACTATGTCGAAACACGAAACTTACAATAATGAGCCGTTTGGAACACCGCGACGACGCGAGAAACGTACATTCTTAGGGGCACTCTTTGTAATCGTGCTCCTGGCTGTGACCATATCGTTCTCCGTGGCACTGGTTATCGCCTACCTCACACCATACGTCGCACCGTCGACATTCGGGTCGCTGACTATCGTCGGCATCTTTGCTCCGATATTATATATATGTGTGGCGGTGTGTACGCTGCTGTGGCTCGTCACTGGCCGCTGGAAGACGGCGGGCATTGTGGCCATATTGCTCATTCCTGGTCTATTCCGCGTGTCGGACTTCTACAACGTGGCCTTTATGCGCGAGGTGGAGACCAAGCCCGACCGTAGGTCGTTCTCGCTGGTGAGCTACAACGTGCGTGGGTTCTACAACGACGAGTCGCGAAGAACGGTCGACGATGTTGTGGACTACTTCTCTCAGATGGAGAGTCTCGATGTGGTATGCTTCCAGGAGTATATGCTCGATGCACGTGGCGTGGAGCGTATGGACTCGTTGTTCGAGGCGCGTGAGCTTAGATATAGAAGCGATGCCGAGGAGTACCCTGGCGTGTTGCTCCGCACGTATAGCCGCTTCCCGATTATTGCCGAGGGTAACATCTCGGGTGAGGGACGTGGCACGTCGCAGTGGCTCGATATCGTTGTGCGTGGTGGTGATGTACGTAGCAAGGATACCATACGTATCTTCAACAACCACCTACACACGATGAGCATCTCGGCCGACGACAGCGAGGATATCGAGCGCGGCAAGATACTCCAGGATGGCGATCGTATACTTAGCATCGTGGATCGCATAGCGAACAACTCGTCAATACGTGTTGACCATGTGGATACGTTGCGCATGGTTGTAGAGGCAACACCGTATGAGCATATCATCTGTGGTGACTTCAACGATACGCCTATGTCGTATGTCTACGATAAACTCAGTGCCAACCACCTCGACGCTTTCGTTGAGTGCGGCTCGGGCTACGGCTATACCTTCCGTCCTATGCACGGCACGTTGCGTATTGACTATGTGCTACACTCGCTCGGCATGGAGGCGTTGAGCTACGAGGCCGATGCTAAGGCTACATATTCGGACCACCTGCCCGTAATCTCGCGCTTGAGAGTGCTGCAGTAACGGCCGTTAGGGTGATAAAAAGTGTGGATAATTTTGCAAAATAGAATATTATTCTTACCTTTGCACGCTATTATTAACTAATTTAACTTTTGTAACAATGCCAAAAATGAAAACAAATGCCGCTGCAAAGAAGCGTTTTTCTTTCACCGGCACAGGTAAGATCAAGCGTAAGCACGCTTATCACAGTCACATCCTGACCAAAAAGACTAACAAGCGTAAGCGTAACCTTTGCTACTCAGGTATCGTTTCACCAGCCGACGAGGCTAAGATCAAGCAGTTGCTCGTGAAGTAATCATTCTGAGCGAAGCTAAAGAGTAAGCACATTAACAATTTTTTTTAAAACAATCGGAGCGCAGTAGCCCCAAAGAGTGGGAGAGAATCACACCGCTACCAGCTCTATCAAAAACTTTAAACTATGCCACGTTCAGTCAACGCTGTTGCGTCACGCGCAAGAAGAAAGAAGGTTTTGAAACTTGCCAAGGGTAACTTTGGTTCAAGGGGAAACGTATGGACAGTTGCGAAAAATACTGTCGAGAAGGGTTTGCAGTTTGCATACTCACACCGTCGAGAGAAGAAGAGAAATTACCGTTCATTGTGGATCGTTCGTATCAACGCCGCAGTTCGTATGCACGGTATGACTTACTCTGAGTTTATCGGCAAGATGAATGTTAAGGGTATCGCCCTCAACCGTAAGGTTTTGGCTGATCTCGCCCTCAACGAGCCTAAGGCATTTGAGGCAATCGTTAATGCAGTTAAGTAGTATAACCTATTAGATAGGAGAGAGCTGGTTCCACAAGGGACTGGCTCTTTTTTTTTGTTTGTGGGGAGGGGGAAAGGGTTGTAAAAAGGGTTGTAGAAGGGATAAGGGTTGTAGAAGGGTTGTAGAAGGGTTGTAATAAGGGTTGTAGAAAGGGAGAAGGGTTGTAAAAAGGGTTGTAGAAGGGTTGTAAAAAGGGTATTTTAAGTGTTTTGGGTTGGTTGTGAGGGGAGAATCAGGCAAAACACTTTCTCAACCCTTTAGCGCGTAGCGCGAGCAACACTTCAACAACTCTTTAGCGCGTAGCGCGAGCAACCCTTATATCTACCCTTTAGCGGACAAAGTCCGCGAGCAACACTTCAACAACTCTTTAGCGCGTAGCGCGACCAACCCTCCAACAACCCTTTAGCGCATAGCGCGACCAACACTTCAACAACTCTTTAGCGCGTAGCGCGACCAACCCTTAAATCTACCCTTTAGCGGGCATAGCCCGCGATCAACCCTTTCCGCCCTGAGCTCCCCCAAACGAACGAAACGAACAAACGAACGAAACGAACGGGGCGAACAAAACGAACGAACGAACAGAGGGGTGTGCCCTGTTCGCTCGCTCGTTTCGTTCGTAATTGGGATGGGTTAAATGGGTTAGGTGGGTTAGATGGGTTACGTGAGTCTGGCGGACATAGACCTTACGTGATACTTAGCCTCACAGAACTCACAGAACCCAATTCCTCACTACTAATTAGCGTAGTTTAGCTAACCACCTCGGCGTTGACCTTAACGTAGTTGTAGCCTAAGCGTTTGAGTCCGATGGCCACGCCTGCCTCGAACATAACCTTCGTCGTGCGGGCGAAGACGTGGAAGGCCATGACGCTCTGTGCCTCGACCTGCTCCTTGCGTATGAGTGACAAGGCACGCTCGGCAGTGGAGCGAATAAGGTCCTCGAGCTCCTCGGCACCCTTAGAGCCGAGAGGTAGGGCGAGGAGTATCTCGGTGATGTACTCGTCCATGCAGTCGAAGCCGCGGGGCTCGGTGAACATCTTGTGGAAGTCCTCGATGGCCTCGTAGCGGTTCCACTCCTTATCCCAGAGCACGGCGGCACCCATGCCCTCGTACATAGCCCAGGCGATGGCCACAAGGGGGTACTTGCCAATCTCGGGCACAGCATCGGCCATATATGATGGCGCTGAGGTGCGCCACTTATCGTTGAGCTCCTCGACCTCCAAGAGTCGACCATCGAGGGCCCTCTTCTCGGTGAGGTGTTTGGTGAGAGCATCGCGTAGGCTCTCCTCGTATCTGTTGAGTAGTTCGTGTTGCTGTTCTGTCATTGTTACTTGCGTTTTTTCGTTGTCTTCTTGCGTACCGACCAGCCGAAGTGGCCGATGAGCTTACCCAAAGTGTAGTATTCGCCGTGGGAGTAGACGATGGGCGAGGCCTTGTCCAAGTGAAACTTGCCAGTTTCGGGGTCGATATATCTGTCGTCGGCCTCGATGCCTACGACGCGGGCGATGAACATATCGTGTGTGCCGAGCTCCATGACCTGCTCCACACGACAGCAGATTGAGAGCGGCGACTCCTCGACAATAGGCGTAGCGAAGTGCTCCGTAACCAAGGGCGTGAGCCCCGTGGCCTCCCACTTGTTAACATCGCGTCCCGACTTCACGCCACACCAGTCCGTAGAGCGTGCCATAGCCTCAGTGGTGAGGTTGATGACGAACTCGCCCGTGCGGCGGATGATGTCGTAGGAGTGGCGCGACTTACGCACCGAGATATAGCACATGGGCGGCTCGGTACATATCGTTCCCGTCCACGCCACCGTGAGGAGGTTATACTCCTCGGGTGTGGCTCCCACGCTCACAAGCACGGCGGGGAGTGGGTATATAAGCGTTCCAGGCTTCCAGCTCTGCTTTCCCATAGTCGTTACTGTTTTATTGTCCGTCGTAGCCCACATCCTCGAGTAGGTTGGGGCTGAGTGCGGCGGCCACGGCAAGCTCGTCACAGCGGTTGTTCTCCACGGTCGAGGCGTGACCCTTGACCCAGATGAAACGCACGTTGTGGCGGCGGTATACCCTCAGGAAGCGCATCCATAGGTCGGGATTCTTCTTCCCTGCAAAGCCCTTACGCTCCCAGCCAAAGAGCCAGCGTTGATTCACCGCCTCGATGACATACTTCGAATCGGAGTAGAGCGTGACGTTTGAGCCCTCGAACTTCAGCGCCTCCAAAGCCACGCATACGGCCATAAGCTCCATGCGGTTGTTTGTCGTCAGGCGGTAGCCCGCCGAGAGCTCCTTGCGGTGAGGCCCCGAGAGGAGGACTATGCCATAGCCCCCCGTCCCTGGGTTACCACGTGCCGAACCGTCGGTATATATCGTTATGTCGGCCATTAGCTGAGTGCCTCGATCTGAGCCTTGAGGGCGGCAATCTTAGCCTCGGCATCGGCCTGCTTAGCGCGCTCGTTCTGGACAACCTTCTCGGGAGCTGACGATACGAAGCGCTCGTTCGATAGCTTCTTCATAACCGATGCCAAGAAGCCCTCGATGTACTCAAGGTCGGCGCGGAGCTTCTGGAGCTCGGCCTCCTTGTCGATAGAGCCCTCCATGGGCACGAAGTACTGCGTGGTCTTGACGATGAAGGCTGCAGCCGTGGGGTCCTTCTCCTCGGTGGTAGTCACCTCCTTGAGGTTACCCATCTTGGTAATTACGGCCTCGAACTCGCGGGGGTAGTTATCGTCGGCGATGTAGCGGAGCGATAGTGCCTCCTTCTGAGCTATGTTCTTCTGCTTGCGTATGTTACGTATGGCGGTGATGATCTCCTCGACGAGGGCGAAGCGTGCCAATATCTTCTCGTCGGCCTTGCGCTCGGCCTTAGGCTCCGCGGCGATGGTGATTGAGCATACGTCCGTCTCGGGCTTCAAGTCCTGCCATATCTCCTCCGTGACAAAGGGCATGAATGGGTGCAACAGGCGCAACAGCTGGTCGAAGTAGTGCTTCGTGCGGGCGATGGTCTTAGCGTCGATGGGGCACTGGTAAGCGGGCTTGACCATCTCCAAGTACCAGCCGCTGAAGTCGTCCCAGAAGAGGCGGTAGAGCTCGGTAAAGGCCTCCGAGATGCGGTACTGCTCCATGTCGTGCGACACGCGCTCGATACGCTCGCGCATAACCTCGTCGAACCATGTGATGGCCTCTCTCGATGCCTCGGGCTGGGCGATGGTGGTGTCCACCTCCCACATGTTGATAAGGCGGTAGGCGTTCCATATCTTATTGCAGAAGTTACGTCCCTGCTCGCAGAGAGCCTCGTCGAACATAACGTCGTTACCTGCCGAGGTAGACATGAGCATAGCTACACGCATGCCGTCGGCACCATACTTGGCGATGAGGTCGAGCGGGTCGGGCGAGTTGCCGAGCTGCTTCGACATCTTGCGGCCGAGCTTGTCGCGCACGATACCCGTGAAATATACATTCTTGAAGGGTCGCTCGCCACGCCACTCGTAGCCCGCCATGATCATACGCGCCACCCAGAAGAAGATGATATCGGGGCCCGTGATGAGGTCGTTGGTGGGGTAGTAGTACTTAATCTCGGGGTTGTCGGGGTAGCGTATGCCGTCGAACACTGAGATAGGCCATAGCCACGACGAGAACCATGTGTCGAGCACATCCTCATCCTGGCGTAGGTCGGCCATGGTGAGCGATGCATCCTTCTCCTGAGCGAGAGCGAGTGCCTCCTCCTTAGTCTCAGCCACCACGTAGCCACCCTTAGGCAGGTAGTAGGCGGGGATACGCTGACCCCACCAAAGCTGGCGCGAGATACACCAATCCTTGATGTTCTCCATCCAGTGGCGGTAGGTGT
>CALBKP010000028.1 GCA_937895825.1 uncultured Alistipes sp.
CGCCTCGGAGATTATCCGCGAGAAGATACTCCTTAACTACGACAAGGAGATACCATACTCGTGCGAGATAGCCATCGAAGCCTATAAGGAGGAACCCACCATCGACCGTATATCGGCAACGATATACGTTGCACGTAACTCGCAGAAGGGCATCGTCATCGGTCACAAGGGAGAGAAACTCAAGAAGGTCGGTCAGGCTGCACGCCACGACATCGAGGCGTTCCTTGGCAAAAAGGTATTCTTAGAGCTGTACGTCAAGGTCAACGAGGACTGGCGCAACAACGACCGCCAGCTTAAGCGTTTTGGCTACGAGCTTGAATAATAAAGGGCGTAACAGAGCGTTAAATTGACATAAACGACTACAAATGAAGCGAGCACTTGTCGTCATATTTCTACTCATCACACTCTTCATACCCGAGAGAGTTGCGGCACAGTATAACCGCAACTACATCTATTGGGTGGGGCAGCAGTGTATGGTCGATGGCGACTACCGCGAGGCGATTGATGTTCTCAACGTACTCATTCGTCACGACAACAAGGATTTCGATGCTCACTTCCTGCGTGGCATTGCCAAGTACAACATGGATGACCTACTCGGTGCCGATGCTGACTTTTCGCGTGCCGTGGAGCTCAACCCAGTGTTTACTGGTGCATTCTACTATCGTGCCATCACGCGCTCACGCCTTGGTAACTACGACGATGCTCTCAACGACTTCCAGCAGGCCATTGAGCTACGACCCGATTTGCCCGATCCATATTATAGCCGTGGTGTAACACGCCTTCTAAATCAGCAATTCGAGGAGGCTATTGCCGACTTCGACAAGTTTATACGCTTCGAGAAACGCCACGTTGGCGCGTATATAAATCGTGGCACGAGCTACCTCTATCTGAAGGATACTACCAAGGCCTACGAGAACTACAACCTCGCCATTCGTACAAACCGCGAGAATCCCGACGGCTACAACCGCCGTGGAGCACTCTATATGGCTCAGGAGCGTTACGAGGAGGCCTGCTCGGACTTCGACATGGCCATCACATGCGACTCTACATTCCTACCTGGCTACTTCAACCGTGCCCTTGTACACAACTATCTGCATCGTCCGATGCTATCGTTGGCTGATTTCGACCGTGTCATAGCCATTGACTCGACAAGCTCGCTCGGCTACTTTAACCGCGCCATCGTGCGTACCGAGATTGGCGACTATAACCGTGCGTTGGAGGATTTTAACCAGGTGGCAACCTACTCGCCCGACAATGTCCTTGTCTACTACAACCGCGCAATGCTCCACACACGTCTTGGCGACATAGATGCCGCCATCGACGACTACTCGCGTGCCATAGACCTATACCCCGACTTTGCAAATGCATACCTCGGCCGTAGCGTTCTACGCCGTTCACAGCGCGACATGGCAGGAGCCGAGAGTGACCAGAGGATAGCCCAGCGTAAGATTGCTGAGTATAAATCGCGCCTCAAGGATTCGACATACTCGATCTATGCCGACACATCGCAGCATTTCAACCGCCTGCTATCGTTCGAAAGTAAGCTCTTGGAGCGTAACTTCGACCGCATAGCCTCGACCGTAACATCGGCTGGAGGCAACGTACTGACGCTTATCCCTATGTTCCGCTTCACACTTATTGATAAGACTGAAGGTGAGGTTGACCGTCGCAGCAAGCGTTTTGCTACACAGCGCGTTAAAGACTTTATCGAACGTGTCGACATCGAGCACTTAGCCCTCGATTGCCACATGAGCAACCTCGTGCCCGACTCACTCACAATTCTTGACCGTAACTTGGCCGAGAAGCTACGCACGGAGGAGCCTACGTGGGAACGACTCTTCGAACGCGGAATAAGTCAGTCGCTTATCAAGCAGTATACCAATGCAGTAAATACGCTCACGGAGGCTATAAAACTTAACCCGAACAACCCATTCCTCTACGTCAACCGCGCCACTACGCGTGCCGAGATGATCGACTTCATATCGTCGATCGACAACTCATACCAGACCATCACGCTCGATTCCGACCCCGCGAAGCGTCTGCATAACAGCGGCACACGACGATATAGCTACGATGAGGCTATCGGCGACATAAACCGAGCGATAGAACTCTATCCGAGCTTTGCCGAGGCATACTACAACCGTGCCAACCTGATGGCTATCTCCGGCAAGCTCCCCGAAGCCTACGACGACTATACGCGAGCCATCGAGCTTGAGCCGAGCTTTGCCGAGGCATACTACAACCGTGGCCTTGTGCAGATATTCATGAAAGATACGCGCAAGGGTTGCATGGATCTCTCGAAGGCTGGTGAGCTTGGTATTGAGGCTGCCTACGAGGTACTCTCGGAGTTCCATATTAACGAACATTAAACCAATAATAATTTATAATCCTAAAAACAAGTATTTATGACTCAAACTATTCAACAAAAGCTTAACGACTCAGCGTTTGTACGCTGGTCGGCGTTGGTCCTAATCGCTTTGATGATGTTCTTCGCTTACATGTTCGTCGATATGCTCTCTCCCTTGAAAGAGCAGCTCGAGATCGCCCTCAACTGGGATAGCAGTACCTTCGGCACCTATGCCGCTTCGGAGTACTTCCTCAACGTATTCTGCTTCTTCCTCATCTTCGCAGGTATCATCCTCGATAAGATGGGTATCCGCTTTACGGGTCTTTTGTCAGCATCGCTGATGGTTATTGGCGCTTGCATCAAGTTCTACGCGATGAGCGATATGTTCCTTGGCTCAGGCCTCGACGCATGGCTTAACTCTTGGTGGGTGGCATTGCCTGGCTCGGCTAAGCTCTCTTGCTTGGGCTTTATGATCTTTGGTTGCGGCTGCGAGATGGCAGGTACGACCGTATCTAAGGCTATTGCTAAGTGGTTCAAAGGCAAGGAGATGGCTATGGCTATGGGTCTTGAGATGTCTATCGCACGTCTTGGTGTATTTGCAGCTATGTGGCTCTCACCCATGGTATTCAAGAGCTTTGGTCAGAACGTAGCTGCTCCCGTAGCTTTCGGTGCTGTTCTTCTTATGATTGGTCTTATCTTCTACTTCGTATTCGTTCTTCTTGACCGCAAATTCGACAAGCAGCTTGAGGCTGCTGGCGAGCTCGTTAAGGAGGCTAACGACGAGGAGTTCAAGTTCAGCGACCTCGGCAAGATCTTCACCAGCAAGATGTTCTGGTTGGTAGCATTGCTCTGCGTTCTCTACTACTCGGCAATCTTCCCCTTCCAGCGTTACGCTCCCGACTTCTTGGATAAGACCCTTGGCATTGACAATGGTGCTCAGCTCTTCAGCTGCTTCCCCATCCTTGCTATGGTTCTCACCCCCGCCCTCGGTGCATTCATCGACCGTAAGGGTAAGGCGGCTTCTATGCTTATGGTTGGCTCACTCATCATGATTGCTTGCCACCTCAGCTTCGCCTTCTTGCTTCCTATGTTCCCCTCGAAGGTATTTGCTGTGGCTATCATCGCCATCCTCGGTGTATCATTCTCGTTGGTACCTGCTGCGTTGTGGCCCTCAGTACCCAAGATCATTGACGAGCGCATACTTGGCTCGGCATACTGTGTTATCTTCTGGATTCAGAACTGGGGCTTGTTGCTCGTGCCAGTAGTTATCGGTAAGGTTCTCGATGCAACGGGCGGTTATACACTTCCTATGGTTATCTTCTCGTCATTCGGCGTATTCGCTCTCTTCTTCGGCCTCTGGCTCAAGCGCGAGGACAAGAAAAAGGGCTACGGCTTGGAGTTGCCTAACATCAAAGAGTAAGATATAATATAGTATAAATATAGGTAAGGAATCTCGGGGCTACGGCTCCGAGATTTTTTTTGTGTCCTATCATCACTTTTTCTCACAAAACAGATACGTCGAATACTTTTTTTGCTTATCTTTGCCGAAGCATTGGTTCTTAAGGGGTGGTCACACCTCGGAAAGATTAAAAGGGAATCGGGTGCAAATCCCGAACAGTTCCCGCTGCTGTGAGTCTCACAAGGCTCTGCGACATCATTGGCCACTGGAGTATCCTCTCTGGGAAGGCTTCGCAGATAGAGACGAGTCAGAAGACCTGCCAAGCGTTTATAACGAGATTATGCCTGCGGCGAATGGGCGAGTCTGCAACTTGGTAGATATCAAGTGTGACATGTTAGTATGGCTTAGGAGGGTTGGAGCATCGTTGGATGCGCACCCCGACCATAAATAGCCACTACCGCCCGCATAGGCATAATGTCGTTGAGATAAAAGTTTACGGAGAATGACCTTTTAACAACAACATTATGAGAAAAGTTTTATGCTTGGCTCTTGGCGTAGTAGCTACGCTAACAGCAATGGTAGGATGCTCGTACGACGACGAGGCAATCTGGACGAAGTTCGACGAACTTGAAGAGGAGGTGGACCAGAATCGTGAGGATATCACTACCCTCACAGCATTGATGGATGCCCTCAGCAACGGCAAGGTTATCACGTCGACAGAGACAACCGAGGAGGGTGTGGTTCTTACCTTTAGCGACGGCTCGACCGTTACCATCAAAAATGGTGCAGACGGTAAGGATGGAGCAAATGGAGCAGACGGTAAGGATGGCAAAGACGGCGAAGATGGCGAAGATGGCGAAGATGGTAAAGACGGTATCAACGGAGCCGATGGTAAAGACGGTGAAGATGGCAAGGACGGTGACTCGATGTTTGAGTCTATCGAGGAGACCGACACCGAGGTTATCATCACCCTTACCGATGGCCGCGTGATACGTCTACCAAAGGCTACGGACGATGAGAGTGGTGGCGAGGAAGGTGGCGAGGAGAAACCCACATACGAGCTACGCACGCTCACATTCGAGGATGTGGATGCCAAGTTCGCAGGCTACACGCTCTATGGCGGAGCAGAGATAAACACGTGGAGCGACCTTATCGACGATATGCAGTATGGAGGCTCGTTGACATACACCGACTTCGCAGAGGATGTATACTACTGGTACGACGAGGGCAACACCGAGCTATTCCACTCGTTCGAAACGCCACTCTGGGGTGGTGGTCACGTCATCTCGAACTACATCATCGAGGACTACGCAACACTGCCCGAGGGTCACTACGGATGGTATGAGTTGCAGATGGCAAACCCCATAGGTGGCCACAACGGCTCGGAGAACTTCGCAGTACACAACGGTTACTACGACTTCTTCAACTCACAGATCTACGATGCCTCGTTGCAGACGTTGGAGTTTGCCGATGGCGTAGAGCGCGTCGTAGACCACATGTACGTTACGAACACATGCTACGTCCTTAACTCGCTCACATACGGCGATGGCTTCAACGCCCCAGCATCGGCCGACACGTGGATTAAGGTTGTGGCCTATGGCTACAATGCCAACGGCGAGGAGACGGGCAGTGTGGAGATTGCGCTATGCGAGGGGGGCGTATTGGTCACCGAGTGGGTTAAGTGGGACTTGTCGCCACTGGGCAAGGTGGCAAAGGTGGCATTTAACTTCGCCGCCTCAGAGGATCAGATAGGCAGCTACGGCATGAACTGCCCTGCGTACTTCGCCTACGACGACGTTGCGGTACGCTTTGAATAGAGAGTGATATATGAATAGAGTTTTAGAGTTTTTATTTTTAAGTGTAGCAGTGGTTACAGCCTCGTCGTGCAACATCGACGAGGTGGTAACCGCACCACCCGCCCCCGAGATTATACTTGAGGATGGGGGCGTATATAGCGTAAAGGTGGGCGAGGAGGTACGCCTCGCGCCTGATTACAGAAATGCCGAGGGCGCGAAGTTCGAGTGGACAATCGGCGGCAAGGTGGTATGCACCGAGCGTGCCTATGTACATAAGGCCGAAGATGTCGGCGAGGTATACGTCATGCTCACCGTAGCCAACGACAAGGGTAGCGATACCGAGGAGATGCGCATCGACATCCTCGATCGCGAGATTCCCACCATCGACATCGCAATGGCCGATGTCACGGTGGCCGTGGGATATCAGAGGCTGATTGCGGCAAACGTGCGCGAAACGGCGCTCGAGACAACAATCTTCTGGTCGGTAAACGGCGAGAAGGTTGCAGATGGTATGAGTTTCATTTTCGAGGCTAAGACCGCTGGTACATACGTAATTACAGCCACAGCCAATAATATTGACGGCGAGGCGAGCGACACGGTGACAATCACGGCAGTTGAAGCCTCAGAGCTACCATTCGTCTACGAATTCGACACCACTAAGTACCACACCACAGTGGGCCGCAACCTACGCATCGCACCCTCGAAGATGAGCGGCAGCGAGGGCGTGGAGTTTGTTTGGGAGCTTAACGGCAGCTACACGGGCGACCGCGAACCATACCTCATCTTCAATAGCGATCTTGTGACGATGCATACCGTGCGTGTTACAGCCTCGAAGATGGTAGGCTACACGCCTATGGCCGTATCCCATATCTTCACAGTGGAGGTATATCCCGAGGGAGAGTATCGACGTGAGCGCGAGGCAAATAGCTCCTCGGAGTTCAGCCACGTGGTGGAGTACACCCCTGCCCCAGGCCAGTTTATTGGCGACCTAAAGACGAGCGGTTTCACTGGCGAGGAGCTTACGATGGAGGCAGCCATTAGCTATGCCGAAGAGCGTCTACGCCAGGGAAACTGGGTATCGCTCGGAGCTTTTGGAGGCTACCTAATAGCTGGCTTCGATCATAGCGTTGAAAATCGAGAGGGTGGCGACTTGGCTATCATAGGAAATTCATTCGATGGCTCGTCGGAGCCTGGCATCGTGTGGGTTATGCAGGACGAGAACGGCAACGGCCTCGCCGACGACACGTGGTACGAGTTACGCGGCTCGGAGTGGGGCAAGGAGGAGACAATCCTCGACTATGCCGTAACCTACTACCGTCCTTCGGGGGCTGGTATGGCCGTGCAGTGGGAGGATAACCTCGGTGGCAGCGGAACGGTGGACTACCTCAAGAGTTTCCACTCGCAGGACTACTACTACCCCACGTGGATCGCGGCGGATAGCTACACACTCCGCGGCACACGCCTCGAGGCGCGCAACTACGACGCTTCGGGCAATGGCTCGATGTGGGTGCAACCCGCCTATGACTGGGGCTACGTGGACAACAACTCTTCGACGGATTGCCTCGATGCTGTGAACAGCCTCGACATCTCGAATGCCGTGGATTGCACGGGGGAGAGCGTCGAGCTCGACTTCATCGACTTCGTAAAGATTCAGTGCGCCGTACAGGCTAAGAGCGGCTGGGTAGGTGAGATATCGACCGAGGTTTGTGGTATTAGCGAGATAATAGAATAATTTACAGGTTATGAGGAGGTTACTACTGCTTTTTGCGATACTTGCCGTGGGCTGTATGGAGTGGGACTACGGCCTCGAGGAGGATTTCAATGTTGAGGCCTCGGAGCGTGGACTCTTTATCTGCAATGAGGGTAACTTCCAGTATGGCAACGCCACACTATCGTACTACAATCCCGACACGCGCACCGTCGAAAACGAGGTATTTTACCGCGCCAACGCTATGAAACTCGGCGATGTAGCGCAGTCGATGACCATACATAACAACATCGGCTGGATCGTTGTCAACAACTCGCACGTGGTCTTTGCCATCGACCTTGACACCTTCCGCGAGGTGGGACGCATCACGGGCCTCACATCACCACGCTACATACACTTCATCTCCGACGATAAGGCCTACATCACACAGATTTGGGACAACCGCATATTTATCGTAAACCCAAAGCGTTACGAGATTACAGGCCACATCGAGATACCGCGTATGACCATGGAGCAGGGCTCTACGGAGCAAATGGTGCAAAAGGGCAAATATCTCTACGTAAACTGCTGGTCGTACCAGAATCGCATCCTTAAGATAGACACCGAGACGGACACCATCGTTGCGGAGTTAGAGGTGGGCATCCAGCCTACATCGATGGTGCTGGACTGTAACGGCAAGCTATGGACAGTGACCGACGGTGGCTACGACGGCTCGCCCTACGGTTACGACATACCATCGCTCTACCGCATAGACCCCGAGACGATGGCAGTCGAGGCAGAGTTTAACTTCCGCAAGGGCGATGCCCCCTCGGAGGTGCAGCTAAACGGCGCAGGCGACACGATATACTGGATAAACGACGACATCTGGGAGATGGATGTCGCGGCCAATAGTCTACCCGTGCGCCCATTCCTCGATAGTCGTGGTACGATATACTACGGCCTTACGGTCGACCCCTATACTGGTGACGTTTACATCGCCGACGCGGTAGACTACACGCAGCAGGGAAAGATATACCGCTACTCGGCCACGGGTGAACTTATTGACGAATTTTACGTAGGCGTAATCCCTGGTTCATTCTGTTGGAAATAGTGATGAGGAGAGTTGTTACCATAATAGCATCGTTGTTTGCTGTCGCCGCGGTGACTGCCCAGGAGCGTCATTACGACATCGAGTCTGTCGACATCCTCGGCAATCGCTCGATAAAGGAGATTGGCATACAACAGACGGAGCTTGACTCACTCATACTCAAGGAGAACATAGCCCTCTCGATGGCCGACGTGCTGACCTTCAACAGCTCGATATTTGTCAAGAGCTATGGCCGCGCTACGCTCTCGACCGTAGCCTTCCGTGGCACATCGCCCTCGCATACGCAGGTGACGTGGAACGGCATGCGTATAAACAGCCCTATGCTCGGCATGACCGACTTCTCGATGATACCGTCGTACTTCGTCGACGATGCCTCGTTGCTGCACGGCACGTCGTCGGTGAACGAGACGGGCGGAGGCTTAGGTGGCGCTGTGAAGCTCAAGACCGAGGCGGCGAACAACCGAGGCTTCGGGCTGCAATATGTTCAGGGCATCGGCTCGTTTAAGACCTTCGACGAGTTTCTACGCCTGACATACGGCAACGACCATTGGCAGACATCCACTCGCGTAGTGTTAAGCACCTCCGAGAATGACTTCCGATACACCAACCGCGACAAGAAGCTCAACATCTACGACGAGCAGATGAACATCATAGACCAATACTACCCCGTCGAGCGCAATAAGAGCGGCAGCTACCGCGACCTACATATCCTTCAGGAAGTATATTACAACACCGGAGCGGGCGACCGCATCGGCCTAAATGCCTGGTATATAAACTCTAACCGCGAGCTACCGATGCTCACAACCGACTATGCCGACGACACGGAGTACGACAACCGCCAGCGTGAGCAGACGCTGCGAGCCGTGGCCTCGTGGGACCACCTACGTAGCGACTATAAGGTGGGCATAAGCGGCGGATATATACATACCTCCATGGCCTACGACTATCTGCGTGACCCGGGTAATGGCGTAATGACCCCGATGACACGTTCACGATCGAAGATAAACACTCTCTACGGCCGTGCCGATGGCGAATATTACATCGGCTCGAAGTGGCTGTTTACAGCGACACTATCCCTGCATCAGCACTTTGTCGAAAGTCGCGACAAGAACATCATCCTTCAGGAGGGCGACAAGGGTATCGTAGGCTATAACCAGGCACGTGTGGAGCTCTCAGGAGCGGTGTCGGCAAAATGGCGACCAACGGATCGCCTCGGCCTCTCGCTCGTGCTTCGCGAGGAGCTCTTCGGCACGAAACTAACACCCATAATACCAGCACTTTTCATCGACGGAGTGATATCCAAACGCGGCAATGTAGTTGCCAAGGCATCCGTCTCGCGTAACTACCGCTACCCCACGCTCAACGACCTCTACTTCCTACCTGGCGGCAACCCCAACTTACGAAGCGAGAGTGGCTGGACATACGACCTCGGTGCCTCTTTTGCCGTGGGACGCACGGGGCAATACTCGTTGAGTGGCTCGGCAACATGGTTCGACTCCTACATCACCGACTGGATACTGTGGCTGCCAACGACCAAGGGATTCTTCTCGCCGCGCAACATCAAGGATGTACACGCCTACGGTGTGGAACTCAAGGCCGAGAGCACACTACACTTTGCCCGCAAGTGGAGCCTTACGCTCGACGGTACCTTCGCGTGGACACCCTCGATAAATAATGGCGAGCCTCTCACCGAGGCCGACCGCTCCGTAGGCAAGCAACTACCCTACGTTCCCGAATATACTGCGACGATAAATGGTCGCCTCGCATGGCGCGGCTGGGCATTTCAATACAAGTGGTGCTACTACTCCGAGCGCTACACCATGTCATCGAACGACTATACGCTCACTGGGAAGCTTCCCGAGTACTTCATGTCGAACATATCGCTCGAAAAGAGCCTCACGTTTAGCTGGGCAGATCTATCTATCAAGGGGGCCATTAATAACCTCTTCGACGAGGAGTATATGTCGGTGTTATCTCGCCCAATGCCAGGCATTAACTTCGAGATATTCCTCAGTATCACGCCCAAGTGGTAAGGGCTAAATTATACGCCCATTGGTATCATAACCATAGCATCGTGAAAGCAACTACTCACGACTACGAAAATATTTTCACGTACAGGCTTTGAATTCTCGTATTTTATTTGTATCTTTGTGCGCAACAGAAAACAAAACCTGATTGCTATGTCTTTTATTGATGAAAGGGTACAGACAACAGGTCTCACATTCGACGATGTGTTGCTCGTACCAGCCTATTCTGAGGTTCTGCCTCGCGAGGTGTCGACCGTGGGTCGTTTCTCTCGCAATATTCAACTTAACATACCCATTGTGTCTGCTGCGATGGACACCGTGACAGAGGCCCCATTGGCAATAGCATTGGCACGCGAGGGCGGTATCGGTGTTATTCACAAGAATATGTCTATCGCCGCACAGGCAGCACATGTGCGCCGCGTTAAGCGCGCCGAGAGCGGTATGATCTACGATCCTGTGACCATCCTTAAGGATAACACCGTGGGTGATGCTCTGCAACTTATGCAGGAGAACAAGATTGGCGGTATTCCCGTTGTGGATGACCGTGGCATGCTTATCGGCATCGTCACCAACCGCGACCTACGCTTCCAGAGCGACATGGGCCGTAAGATTGAGGAGGTGATGACCAAGGATAACATCGTCACCACGCACGAGACCGACCTTAAGTCTGCTGCAGAAGTGTTGCTCGCGAACAAGATCGAGAAGCTCCCCGTTGTCGACGATAACGGCAAGCTCGTTGGACTTATCACCTATCGCGACATCACCAAGCTCCGCGACAATCCAAACGCTTGCAAGGACTCGAAGGGTCGTCTGCGCGTAGCTGCTGGTATCGGCATTACGCCCGATGCTATGGAGCGCGTGGCAGCTCTCGTTGCTGAGGAGGTTGATGCCGTAGTTCTTGACTCGGCACACGGTCATACTAAGGGCGTTGTTACGCTTCTGCGCCAAATTAAGGAGACATACCCCACACTCGATGTTGTTGTGGGTAACATCGCTACGGCTGAGGCTGCTAAGTATCTTATCGAGAATGGTGCTGACGGTATCAAGGTAGGTATCGGCCCTGGCTCCATCTGCACAACACGTATCATCGCTGGTGTGGGTGTTCCACAGCTTTCGGCCATCTACGATGCTTCGACCGAGGCAAAGAAGGCGGGTGTTCCGATCATCGCCGATGGTGGTCTACGCTACTCTGGCGATATTGTGAAGGCGTTGGCTGCTGGTGGTAACTGCGTGATGGTAGGCTCGATGTTTGCCGGCACGGAGGAGTCACCTGGTGAGACCATCATCTACAACGGTCGTAAGTTCAAGGCTTATCGTGGTATGGGCTCTATCGACGCAATGAAGGCTGGCTCGGCTGACCGTTACTTCCAGAAGGGCTCTGAGGGCAACATCATGAAACTCGTTCCCGAGGGTATCGTTGGTCGTGTTCCATTCAAGGGTAAGCTCTCGGAGACCGTTTATCAGCTTGTTGGCGGCATCCGTGCAGGTATGGGCTACTGTGGTGCTAAGGATATCGACACATTGCAGCAGGCACGCTTCGTACGTATCACATCGAGCGGCGTAACTGAGAACCACCCGCACGATATCACGATCACGAGCGAGACCCCAAACTACTCACGTGGCGAATAGAAAGGTGAACAAATATAATTTGTAAAGAGTAATTGGTAGAGTAATCGGCAAAAGCCTAAAACGGCGAAATAAATTCGTTGTAAATAATGTCTTAGAGATATAAAGGCTCCATTCATTGCTAATTACTCACTACTAAACACTAATTGCTAATTACTAATTGGCAACTATATGACAGAGAAAATATTAATCATTGATTTTGGCTCGCAATACACACAGCTCATCGCACGACGCATTCGTGAGATGCAGGTGTATTGTGAGATCCACCCCTTTAACAACGTTCCCGCGCTCGACGAGTCGATAAAGGGCGTTGTGCTCTCGGGCTCACCGCGCTCGGTACGCGATGAGGGTGCTCCTCGCATCGACCTCGATGCCATCAAGGGTAAGCTCCCACTTCTCGGCGTATGCTACGGTGCTCAGTACCTCGCGCACTTCTACGGCGGCAAGGTCGAGGCATCGCCCAGCCGTGAGTATGGCCGCGCACGTATGCAGGTGAAGGCGGAGAACGATCCTCTTATGGCATCGCTTAGCGCAGAGTCGCAGGTATGGATGTCACATGGCGACACAATAACCTCGATACCTGAGGGTTACAATATTATCGCATCAACTGCGGATGTTCCCGTTGCTGCCTACCGCATCGCAGCGGAGCAGACATGGGGCATACAGTTCCACCCCGAGGTTTATCACTCGGAGGAGGGCTTCACTATGATTGAGAACTTCGTCAAAGGTATCTGTGGCTGCTCAGGCTCGTGGACTCCTGCGAGCTTCGTGGAGAGCACAGTTAAAGAGCTCAAGGAGAAGCTTGGCGATGACAAGGTTGTACTCGGCCTCTCGGGCGGTGTTGACTCGTCGGTTGCAGCACTCCTTCTTCACAAGGCCATCGGCGAGAACCTATATTGTATCTTCGTTGACTCGGGCCTCTTGCGTAAGGACGAGTTCTCGGAGGTGATGGAGTCATACCGCGGTATGGGTCTCAATGTCAAGGGTGTTGATGCTTCAGAGAAGTTCCTCGGCGACTTGGCAGGTGTTACCGACCCCGAGACCAAGCGTAAGATTATCGGCCGCGACTTTGTAGAGGTATTCGATGCTGAGGCACAGCAGCTCCAAGGAGTGAAGTGGTTAGGTCAGGGTACCATCTACCCTGATGTTGTTGAGTCGGCACAGGTAAACGGCACAGCCGTAGTCATCAAGTCGCACCACAACGTGGGTGGTCTTCCTGAGAAGATGGGGTTGAAGGTCGTTGAGCCTCTGCGCCTTCTGTTCAAGGACGAGGTGCGCCGTGTAGGTCGCTCTATGGGCATGCCTGAGCGCCTTATCAGCCGCCACCCCTTCCCCGGCCCAGGCTTGGCAATCCGCATCCTCGGCGAGATTACACGCGAGAAGGTTGAGATCTTGCAGAACGTCGACAAGATATACCTTGATATCCTCCGCGAGACGGGCTGGTATGATAAGATCTGGCAGGCAGGAGCCATCCTCCTCCCCGTGCAGTCGGTGGGCGTTATGGGCGACGAACGCACATACGAGCGTTGCGTGGCATTGCGCGCCGTGCAGTCGACAGACGGCATGACGGCCGACTGGGTACATATCCCATACGAGATTTTGGCACGCCTATCGAACGAGATTATAAATAAGGTACGTGGCGTAAACCGCGTAGTCTACGATATTTCGTCGAAGCCACCAGCCACGATTGAGTGGGAGTAGTCGTTTGATGTGATAAGGGGTCATTCTCGACCTCTCAATCATTAGCCCGAATGGGAAATACTTGACGTATTTCCCATTCGGGCTAATTTCATGTCGAGGCCAAGCCTAACCCCTTCTGACATCAAACGCACCCTCACACTACCCATCGTCAGTTTTTCATGTCAGCGCCACTGCTACACCACTCTGACGACAAATTTCGTTCTGCAATGACACGAAATCACCTCACGCTAAAATATAGCCCATCGTCGGGATTTTTGCCGAGCGTTGCACTATTTATAATTGCAATGTTCCCCGAAGAGTGTTGCCATTTGCAGAATTTTTATTAATTTTGTAGTGTCGTGGGAGTTATGCCCTCGGCATTACATATTTGATGAAAGTGTTTTCGCTTTTATCCTTGCAAGAAAATCTGACAGTTTTCAACGAAACGAGGATAACGAC
>CALBKP010000029.1 GCA_937895825.1 uncultured Alistipes sp.
CGACTACTAACTGACAAAGGGTTCAGTAAGATTTTTTTTGACTTTTGGTCTCGCTTCCCTTATCCACTACCGAAATTTATATTATCTCCAAATATACAATCCCTCCAAACCTCCCTTTGATAAGGGAGGCTTGAAGCGTACCGACTACTAACTGACAAAGGGTTCAGTAAGATTTTTTTTGACTTTTGGTCTCGCTTCCCTTATCCACTACCGAAATTTATATTATCTCCAAATATACAATCCCTCCAAACCTCCCTTTGATAAGGGAGGCTTGAAGCGTACCGACTACTAACTGACAAAGGGTTCAGTAAGATTTTTTTTGACTTTTGGTCTCGCTCCCCTTATCCACTACCGAAATTTATATTATCACCCTACTTGCAGGTGATCCCTAATTCAGGATTTCTCCACACAGGCTAAAAAAAAAGAATAGCGGCAACCTCTCGATTGCCGCCTTGTGACTCCGCCAGGATTCAAACCTGGAACCGCTTGATCCGTAGTCAAGTACTCTATTCAGTTGAGCTACGGAGCCATTCCTTTGCTTTTGCGAGTGCAAATGTACGACAAATATTTTATCTGTGCAAATATTTTTGCAAAAATATTTCAAAAAAAGCGATGGCCAAAACCATCGCTTTTGTTTACTTGCTATTAATCAGCGTATTACTTAATGTGCTCTGCAAGGATTTTTTCCACATCCTCACCGCGCAAATTCTTAGCTACGAGCTTGCCCTCGGGCGAATAGAGGAAGTTTGCAGGGATGGCGTTCACGTTCAAGTGCTCGGCAACGCTCCACTTACCCTCGTCGTCGGTGCCAAATACATTCACCCACGTCATATTGTTATCGACCAAGAACTGCTGCCACTTATCCTCTGAACCCTTACGGTCGAACGACACACCATAGATCTCCAAGCCAAGAGGTGCAAACTTCTCGTAGGCCGCTACAAGGTAGGGAATCTCACCACGGCAAGGGCCGCACCACGTTGCCCAGAAGTCAACAAGCACCCACTTGCCACTCTTGCAGAGCTCTGCAACGCTCACCATCTCGCCATTGCCATTGGGGAGCACGATATCCTTCAACTCTGCACCGATCTCTGTGTTACGCAGATTCTCAATCTGCTTCTGATAATCCTTATAGATACCCATATCAGCGAAACGCTTGTCTACGCTCTCAAAGAGCTCCACAAAGTGAGCATCGAGCGGAGACACCATGGCGTAGTACTGCAAGAAGTAGAGTGAGCAGAGGTTGTCGCTATTTTTTGCCACGACATCGTCGATGAGCGCAAGGAGATCCTCCTCCGTTGCTGTCTCGCTCATAAATATCTCGTTCATGCGTGCCTGTGCCTCCTCGATAGCATCCTGCGTAGCCGAGCCCTCGAAGTTAATATCACGCGTGTCGAGGTTGAACGACATTGTTACATCTGTACCATCTACTGCGAAGAGTGCCGTGTTGTGGCCATCTACCGCGATCAATAGCAACTGATCACCCTCGACCTCAGCCACCGTCGAGAACTTAAGCTCGCCATCAAGCGTAGCCGTAGCCACGGGCTCAGCCGCCTCGTCGCCATATACGAAGAACTCCACAACGCCACCTGGTGTCAGAGGGAAGCCGTTGAGGTCACCGCTAATATTAATGCTCTTCGGAGCATCGCCACCTGCACAGCCCACGAACATCGCAGCTGCACATATCACTGTCATCAATCTTTTCATAGTTATCTGTTTTTAGTTGTTAGTTATACCTATATTTATATATAAGGGCTCTATGCTATCGTTTCACACGCTCGGGGTTAGACCTCACGAATGCATCCCACGACGAGCTACCCCTGCGCGCTTTGCTGTCACCACCTAAGCCCTTGCGTCGCTCCCCTGCCATTGCACGTGTCAGCACGTTCGACATCGTAAACCAGTGACAGAGAGCAACCGCCATACCATCCGTAGCATCGAGCTTGCGTGGCTTATAATCTGTACCGAGGATGGAGTTTATCATCACAGCAACCTGCTCCTTCGAAGCCTGTCCGCGCCCCGTTATCGCCTGCTTTATGCGCGAGGGTGCATACTCGGCTATGGGTGTCGACTCCGTGCAGCTGAGCACTGCCGCTATAGCCACGCCCTGCGCACGGCCAAGCTTAAGCATCGACTGTACGTTAGTACCGAAGAAGGGTGACTCGAAGGCCACCTCCGTAGGTTGATACTCCTCGGTGAGCCGCTGCACACGCTCGAAGATGTAGCGTAGCTTCTGGTGCGCGTCGCCAATCTTGTGCAGGTCAATCTCACCGAGTACCAACGCCTCAGGCTTGCCGCCGCGTATCTCAATCACGCCGTAGCCCATATAGTTGGTACCAGGGTCAATACCCATTATGCGCACGCGCTCCTCCACACTACTCCTCCAACTTTACTATGCGCTTCTCCAACTCGCGCACCTTCTGCGCCATGTCTGGCAGCTGGCGGAACACGGCAAACGAACGGTGATACTGCATGCCTGGAAGCGCGGGATAGCCAAAGCGTATCTCGTCGTCAGCGACATCCTTGTCGATGCCCGTCTTCGAGCCAATCTTCACACGGTTACCTATTGTCACGTGGTCGGCGATGCCCACCTGACCTGCTACAAAGCAGTTAGCGCCGAGCTTCGTAGTGCCGGCAATGCCCACCTGTGCCGACATCACTGTATTAGCACCAATCTCCACGTTATGACCTATCTGGATGAGGTTGTCGAGCTTCACACCACTACGAATAATTGTAGAGTCGGTCTTTGCGCGATCGATACATGTATTTGCGCCGAGTTCCACGTTATCCTCGATGATGACGTTTCCGAGCTGCGGAATCTTGGCAAACGTGCCATCCTCCTTCGGAGCGAAGCCAAAGCCATCAGCACCCAATACCACGCCAGCATGGATGATGCAGTTCTTACCGATGACCGTACCCTCGTATATCTTCACGCCTGGATAGATGGTCGTACCCTCGCCGATTGTCACGTTGTCACCCACGTAGCACTGTGGATATATCTGAACGTTCGCGCCAATCTTTGCCGTGGCCTCCACCACCGCGAAGTCACCAACGTAGCAGTTATCTCCGAGCTCGGCCCCTTCATGAATGGATGCGAGCTTTGATATACCCGTCTTTCGGGGCTTCGAGGCATTGTACATCTCCAAGAGGTTGAGCACACACTGACCCACGTTCTCCACCTTGATAAGCGTAGCCCGCACCTCCTGCTTAGGCTCGAAGGTGCTATCCACGAGGACTATCGATGCCTCCGTCGTATATATATACTGCTCATATTTAGGATTAGTAAGGTAAGCCAACGAGCCAGCCTTGCCGCCGTCTATCGACGATACCGTCGATACTGTCGCCGCCTTGTCGCCTACGATTGTGCCGTTTAGTAGTCCGGCAATCATCTCTGCTGTAAATTGCATAATTGGGTTGTATGTTTATTTCTAATTACTAATTTCTATCTGCTAATTAATCCTTTAGGTAGTCCTCGAGTACGACCCCTTCGGGCATCAGTTCTGCAACGTCGTGGCCAAAGGCACGCAGCTCCCTCACGAGCGACGACGATATGTGTTCCACCTCCACGGGGGCAAGCAGAATGATGGTCTTAAGTTCGGGAAATATATGACGGTTAGCCCGCTCCATCGTGCGCTCATACTCGAAGTCGGTAGCATTACGCACGCTGCGAATTATTGTCCCCGCCCCGAGTTCACGCGCCAGGTCACCCGTAAGCGAGGTGTATGTCACCACCCCCACACGCTCCTCGCCGCGGAACACATCCTCCACAAGGCGTTTACGAGCCTCGGGCGTGAGCATTCCACGCTTCTGCGTGTTTACGCCGATGGCCACGACAACCCTATCGAAGAGCCCGAGCGACTCATCAACTATGGCCTTGTGCCCGCGGGTAAATGGGTCGAACGACCCTGGAAATATAGCAATGCGCTCCATACCTATATATATTAACTCACAAAGATAGTAAAAATTATTTAAAACCTAATTATGTTGAAATAAATGTATTTACACCGTCATAAAAATAGAGTAGGGGTGTCCAATTATTCATTGAACACCCCTACTCTATTAAGTTTATTTTACGGCTAAAAGCGCCGACAAACTCTTAGTTAAGCTTAGGAAGACCTGTTGTTGCAACCCACGTGTGGTTACACTTAGCCTCCTCGGGAGCCTGTGTGTTAAACTCGGCGATAGCAGCGTTCATAGCAGCTACCTGAGCATCTGTACCGGCCACGCCAGCATCGTAGAGGTATGATTCTACAATGTCAAGGGGTCCGGAACCTACAATCCTCTTTGTTGCACCATTCTTAAGAGCAACACAAGCAATTATACGAGTTTTGTGACTAACATAACCAACAATGCAACCTTTGGATGTTCCAGTGGATGCTATCTCAGAAAGCGATGTACAAGCCACAATAGGCATATAGGTATTATCGTGGTTGATGTCTGCAAGAGTAAATCCTACGATACCGCCAACTTGCTCTCTTGCAGTGATTGTAGCCGACTCGTATGATGTACAAGCAACGATGAAACCATCCTTATTGTGGTGGTAGTCACGGCTGTAACCACAGATACCGCCAACAGTTACGTTACCAGTAACGTCAGCGTAGTTCTTACACTCAATGATTGTTGCACCGTAGTTGTAACCTACGATACCGCCAGCGTTATCAGTTCCTGTAATAGTTGTGTTAGCATCGGTCGAGCAGTTTCTAACAACTGCGGGATCCTCAGTATAGCCCTGACCCGAAGCACCACCTACACGGCTGTAGTTGTGACCAACAACGCCACCAACAGAGTTTGTACCTGTGATTGTCGAGTTGGTAACCTTAACATTCTCGACGTTTGCACCATCCTGCGAGCGGCCAGCAGCAGCACCTACACTGTGCTCACCCTTGATTACTGCATCGTCGATTGTGAGGTTCTTGATAGATGTACCATCGAACATAAAGCCTACAAGACCTACGTAGTTACCGTCTTTAACGATACGCAAACCCTTGATTACAAAGCCCTGACCATCGATATGAGCACTAAAGGTATCAGCAAGTTCTGTAATCTCCTTGCAGAGGGGCTCCCAGTTGCTACCAGAAGGAACGCCGTCAGTTACGGTGATATCCTCGTCGGTGAACACGTAAGTCTCGTTAGCAGCGTCCACGGCGATAGTCTTAGCAGGCATGTTGATATTATTCATGATCTTAGCATCAAAATCCAACTTGCCGTTAACATTAACCTCGTAGAGGTACTTCAACATACCCTTAGCGCTATAAATCTCCATGTAATTTGCAGACACCTCATAGTCCTTAGCAGGAACTACCTCAAACCAGTTACCATCCTGGATAGCCATAAAGCCATCTGCCAAGAAGTTTGTGCCAGCACCCTCAGCAGCGTTATTCTCAGGGTTGAAGTTATAGAACTTACCGCCACGAACCTCGATAGTGGTAGTTGCGCGGTCTGCATCCTTCTTGTTGAGAACGAACTTGCCGTCGTTGTCAGTATCATCAGTATTGAAGATACCACCGTAGATGTCCACCTTACCATCGCCGCGTGCGTAGATGGTCGCGTTGCTCTTGCCATTAGCGTCGCGGCCCGACTTGAATGTACCACCGTTGATAATTACGGTACCCTCAGCGATAACAGCGTAACCATCGTTGCCGGAAACAGCCTCGATAGTACCGTTGCCATCATCGTTGATGGTGAGCGTAGCACCCTCACGTACGATGATCACATCGGTCTCGCCATTCTCGCTGCTATTCTTGATATCGAAGCCGTTGAGGTTGAGGAAAGCAACAGCACCCTTCTCAACGATGAGAGGACGGCCAATTACATAGTCGCGATCCAAGTCAACAACACCACCGTTTACGAATGCCTCGAATACGTAGTACTCGCGATCCTTGTTAGTGAAGTTATCGTCGATAGATACCTCGATAGATGTAGCCGTTGTGAGGACGTTACCAATAACGGTTGTAAGGTGGTTACGCTGAATAGGAATCAACGTGTTGAACTCAGTCCTCTTGATAAGCTTCTCGTTCTGATCGAACACCTCAAGGTCGAAGCTAATGCCGCGCTGCTCCTCGTCAATACCGAGGATATAATCGGTGAAGAGCGTCATATGAGAAGAATTGCTCAGGTAACAGACCTTGAAGACAGATTTTGATTGACGGAGGTTTAAAGATATGGCAAACGTAATGGTAATGGATCATCCGCTTATTCATCATAAGCTTTCAATCCTCAGAGACGAAAAGACAAGTTCAAAGGATTTCAAAAATCTTATCAGCGAAATTGCAACCCTTATGTGCTACGAAGCAACAAGAGATTTGCCTCTTAAAGAAGTTGAAACAAAAACC
>CALBKP010000030.1 GCA_937895825.1 uncultured Alistipes sp.
CTACAACCTCTCAGCATTTATGGATGGAGACATTCAGGATGTCATCGACCAGCTCATCGTAGCCGAGAACGCCGAGCGTTTGAAGGAGAGCGAGTTGTAGGAGGGGACGGCATAGATTTACAAGTAAGGCCACGAGCCTAACCATATCGACCGGACTCTCCACAAGGGATCCGGTCATTTTATTTTTTCACAGCAATGAACCTACGAATAGCTATACTCACACTCTCAGTACTCTTGCTGAGTATCAACACCTTCGCCTCGGAGCCTGGACGCGGAGCAATGGCACGTGCCCATGGCAAGAAACTCACCGTGAAAGAGTGGAAGACTACACCCGATGGCCGCAACAAGTGGATCGACCACGTCGAGGTCTACAATGCCAACGGCGACCTCATCGAGGAGATTGAGTATAGCGACTTTGGCCGCCACCAGGCATGGCGCTCGGAGTACACCTACAACAGCGAAGGTCAGCTCATCAAGGAGATTGTCTACAACGAACGCAACAAAGTCGACAAGGTGCGTAAGTTCGAGTACGATGCCAACGGAGTATGCACACGCCGTCTAAACTACAACGCCAACGGTACGCTTAACTCCTACCGTCAGTTTGAGTACACCTACGAGTAGCCGCCATGCATAGCCACAAGACATACGACACACTGAACAACCTCACGGTATGGCAGACGATGCCCACCATCACACTCGCCGAGATGCGCGACGTGAAGCTGATGAACCGCATCGACACAAAGTATGTCCTCAGCTACGATGAGGTACTCACCCTGCTCGACATGGCCGCAACCTCGGGCTACCGCGTGCAACATATCGACGGCAAACGCGCCCTCGGATACGATACGCTCTACTACGATACCCCCGAGCGACGCATGTACCTCGTACACCACAACCAGGTGCTCACACGCCAGAAGATTCGCACACGCACCTACCTTGAATCGGGACAGACGTTCCTCGAGATCAAGAACAAGACAAACCGTGGACGCACGAAGAAGCAGCGCACAGAGATTGACCGCTCGCTATTTGGTGGCTTTGCCCACGACAGCGAGGCCATAAGCTTCTACCTCCCGCGAGCCAACTTCCAACCCGAGGAGATAAGCCCCGCGCTTGCCACACGCTTCGTGCGCATCACTCTTGTCAACGCCTCGCTCAGCGAGCGTATAACCATCGACCTCGACCTTAGCTACGAGGATGTCCGCACAGGGTGCAAGGCTTCGGTTGAGAAGATGGCTATTCTGGAACTCAAGCAGGATGGCCTTACCTCCTCAACAATGAAGCTACTGCTACGCGATATGCATATACCGCCACTCAAGGTCAGCAAATACTGCCTTGGCACGGCCCTTACGGTCGAGGGCATCAAGAAGAACCGCTTTAAACTCAAGCTACGCGATATAGAGAAGCGTCTACACAGCATAAAGATAGTAACCACAAATAGTTAGCCGCCATGATACGATTTGATAACGAAGGTCTAAACCCCGATATGTATGATCCTGAAATCGCTGCGCTTGCAGGTGCCGACGCTGATATAGGTACAACATTCCTCGGCATACCGCTCTGCGACACTATGTCCGTCATGCAACTCGGTGTTCAGTTTCTGATTAACCTCGTTGTGTGCAGTGCGATTGTCTGGCTCTTCTACTACCCCAAGAGCCACCGCAAGGACTTCTCCGTGACCTTCATGCTCTTCTCATCGGCTGTATTTATGCTCCTCTTCTTCATGAAGAGCGTAGGTATCGACTTAAGCATAGGCCTCGGCCTCTTTATGATCTTCGGCATCATGCGCTACCGTACGGAGATGGTACCCATCCGTGAGATGACCTACCTCTTCCTCTCTATCGCTGTGGCCGTCATCAACGGTATCAACCTCATGGTATCATATGCCGAGCTTGCCATGGCTAACGGTCTTATTCTTGTCATCCTCTATGTCTTGGAATATGTTGTCATGCGCCGCCAGGAGGCATCTAAACTCGTCTGCTACGAACGCATAGAGCTCATCCGCCCCGAGCGCCGCCAGGAGCTTATCTCCGACCTTGAACAGCGCCTCGGACACAAGGTCGAGAGGGTCGATGTCGGCAACGTAGATTTCCTACGCGACGTAGCCTTCCTCAAGGTCTACTACATCGCCGCCCGTGGCGAGCAGCCCATGACCGACAGCACGATGAAGATAAACGAAAAAAACGCATTTAATAACTAAGTCTATGAATACCACAAAGATAATTGCATTGATAGCTCTTGTTTGTGCGATATTTACCGTCCAGGCGCAGGATGTAGGCACCCCAATAAGGAGCACGACCAACGACTTTCGTGGCCGTGTGGAGGGTGCGTTCGAGTGGGAGCCTGTGAAGAATATGACCGTGGAAGCAGGCGTACAACTACGACTGAATAACGACCTCGGCTCGGTAGACCGTCTGCAAAGCAGCGTGGGCATTGGCTACGAGGTTAATAAATACTTCGACTTCGGTGCCGACTACGTGCTTATAAACAACTACGACCACGAGGTGTGTAGTTGGGAGAAGCCACGCCATCGCCTCAATGTCAATCTGCGCGGTACAGTCAAGGTCGGTCGCGTGGAGCTATCGCTTAGGGAGCGTCTGCAGACTACGTTCCGCACCGACTCGGTCAACCGTTTCGAGAAGATGAACCCAGAGTTTGTACTGCGCTCGCGCCTTATGGCCGAGTATAACATCCGCCACTCGCGCTGGACACCCTACCTACTCTTCGAACTAAACAATACGCTCAATGCTCCGAAAGTCGTGGCCAACTACAAGGAAGCCGTGCTGCAGTGCGACAACTACATCACGCGTTACCGTGCTGGCCTCGGTGCCAAGTTCCGTATCTCGCGCTACCACCGCCTCGACTTCTACTACTACTTTGACTACGACCGTGGTTACAACATTGACTATAAAGGTAATAAGGGTGACCTAAAGGGATATGTCGAGGAGAACGAATTTCGCCATACATTTGGCATATCTTACAAATTCAAGCTATAACCTATGCGCCGTATACTCATCAGCCTGTGCGCTCTGCTCTGCTCCACCCCACTCCTTGCCCATGAGCCACTATATGTCGTAAATGGCAAGGTTGTGGAGAACATCGACGATATACCCCAGGATAACATCGCAAATATCGACATCCTCCCCGCCAACGAGGAGACCATTGCCGAGTGGGGCACGGAGGCATCCGAGGGTGTTATCCTCATTACGCTCGTCTACGACACCCCCGCCCACTACAACGCCGAGGGCTACGACAGCTTCACTGCCTACCTCGCCAACAAGGGTAAGGGGGAGGCGAAGATGCCAGCCGCACGTGTATCGCTACGCTTAGCTATCGACGCGAGTGGCAAGGCCACCATATCGGAGGTGTTGCAATCGACCTCACGCCAGTTTCTCAAGCGCGTAGAGCGAGCCATCGCCGAAGCCCCAGCATGGCAACCAGCCATACGCAACGGTGAGCCAACATCGAGCATCGAGCTTGTCAACCTACAACTACCCGAGGGTAAAAGATTACCCGCAGAGTACGCCGTGATACTACGATAATTATGCCACAGTCGCTCCGTAACATAATCACCACATCCACCGAGAGCCTCACGCTCCTCGACCTCCAACGCATGGTACGCGCCACGCTTGAGAGCCGCTTCGACATGCCCATCTGGATAAGCGCCGAGATCTCGGAGCTCAAGCTCAACCGCTCGGGACACTGCTATCTTAACCTTGTGGAGAAGGGAGCAACGGATGGAGCTCCACGTGCCGAGGCCCGCGCCGTTATCTGGCGCTCGGCATATAGCATCATCGCCACGAAGTTCGAGGCTGCAGCTGGGACACAGCTATGCTCTGGAATACGTGTATTGGTACGCGTCGTCGTTACATATCACGAAGTCTATGGCTTCTCGTTGCAGATTGTCGACATCGACCCGAACTACACGCTCGGTGAGGTTGAGCGCCGCCGTCGTGAGACCATAGCTCAGCTTCAAAGCGATGGTGTGTGGGATATGAACCATGAACTCCAACTCGCGCACCCCACGCTCCGTGTTGCCATCATCTCGAGTGCCACGGCTGCTGGCTACCGTGACTTTTGCGAGGAGCTCGCACGTACACCCTACCGCTTCGAGCTCACACTCTTCGAGAGCCTTATGCAGGGTGATGCCGCCGAGGATAGCATCATCACAGCCCTCGATGCAATAGTCTGTCGTGAGGAGTCGTTCGACGTGGTGGCCATCATCCGCGGTGGCGGCTCAACGAGCGACCTCGCTCTGTTTGACTCCTACCGTATAGCCTCGCATGTGGCTCAGTTTCCCCTACCCGTAATCACAGGTATCGGCCACGACAAGGATATCTCGGTAACGGATATGGTTGCACACACCATGTGTAAGACCCCAACGGCCGTTGCTACCCTCCTTGCCGAACTTGCAGATCAGGAGCTCACCACGCTTGAGAGCCTTGCGCAGCAGTTGCGTGATGGTATTGTTGTCCGAATCAATAGCGAGCGACTATACCTCGAACGTAATGCTGCAGAGCTTGCACGCTCAACGGCTGTTACACTCAACGGCTGGCGTATGCGACTCGACAACACCGAGGAGCGACTATTAAGCGATACTCGACAACGCCTTACGGAGGAGCGTCGCCGTCTCGCTACGGCAGATGACATTATCGCAAGCCATTCGCCCGAGAAGATTCTACGTCTCGGCTTTGCCATCGTTCGCAATAGCTCGGGTGTAGCCGTAAATGCGACCAACACCTCAGAGGGTGACATTTTAAATATCGAGCTCAAAGATGGTATGATAGAGAGTAAAGTTACCAACATACGAAAAAAAGCATAAAAATATGGCAAAGAAGAAGTTAACATACACTGAGGCTATGGCCGAGGTCGATCAGATCCTCACACGCCTACGCTCTGGCGAATTGGCCGTCGATGAGCTATCCACGGCAGTGCGTCGTGCCTCGGAACTTATCGCCGAGTGTCGCAAGATGCTCCTTACGGCCGAGGAGGAGGTAGAGCGACTCATCAACCCCGAGGCATAGCGCTATGAAGAGGCTTATCCGCTGGGCATTGAACCATATCCCACGCAGCTGGCTGCAGCGCATGGCTGGCTGGGCAGTACCCATCATGGGTCTGCTCTACGTGGGTCGTGGCCGCAAGTGTCCTATATGTGGCACACGCCGCCGCAGATTTCTACCCTACGGCTACGTAACCTCGCGCGAGGATGCCCTATGCCCCCACTGCCTCGCCCTCGAACGCCACCGTATGATATGGCTCTGGATCGAGCGCAACACCGATCTGATGACCTCGCACCCACGTCTACTGCACATCGCCCCCGAGGTGTCGCTTATGCGCCACTTCAAGCGCATATATCGTGGCACGGATAGCTATATTACGGCCGATCTGGAGTCACCTTTGGCCGATATGCACTTCGACGTGCAACATATCCCTATGGATGATCGTTCGGTTGATGTTGTCATCTGTAACCACCTACTGGAACACGTCACAGATGACCGCCTTGCAATGCGCGAACTATACCGCATTATGCGACCAGGAGGTTGGGGCATAATGGTTGTACCCGAAGATAGAGGGCGCGCCACGACCTTCGAGGATGACACCATCACCGACCCACGAGAGCGCACACGCATCTTTGGCCAGTATGACCACCTCAGGATCTATGGCCGCGACTACGACGACCGCCTCAGTGAGGCTGGCTTCGATGTCGAGCGCATAGCCTTTGCCGCAAGCCTCACCCCCGAGGAGCGCACTCTCTATGCCGTAGGGTCGGACGACCTCGTTGTTGTCCGCAAGAGAGCTTAACAACGAATAAAATGTTCAACAATGGAAGTAACCGTATTAGATAGATACTCCGATTTTCGCACGCTTGTCGCCTCGCAGTTCTCCGCCAAGACACAAGCAATGGTTGACGATGCACTACAATTTGCCGATGAGCGACTACGCGGCCACGTACGCTACAACTCTCAGCCGATGCTCGACCACGGCGTGGCCGTTGCACGCATCGTCATCGAGGAGATAGGCCTTGGTCGTAACTCTACGATTGCGGCCATCACCCACGACATCGTGCGCATCGCCATACAGGAGCGCCACGCCGACATCAACGAACTCACCGCCCACATACGTCAGACATACGGTGAAGAGGTACTCGGCATCACTCTCGCCCTATGCAAAATATCGGATATAAAGCTCAAAGCATCGAAGGAGCAGGCTTCGGATTTCCGCGATATGATTGTGTCGTACTCCGAGGATCCACGCGTCATACTCATCAAACTCGCTGACCGTCTGGAGGTTATGCGTTCGCTCAACATCTTCCCCGAGCGAAAGCGTCGCACCAAGAGCTGGGAGAGCCTCAACCTATACGCTCAGATAGCCCACAAACTCGGCCTCTACAACATTAAGAGCGAAATGGAGGATCTCTCGTTAAAATATCTTGAGCCCGAGGCCTATAACCATATCGTCGAGGAACTTAAGGAGAGTGAGACTGAGCGTATGGCCTTTATCGAACGGTTCTTAGAGCCCGTGCGCCAGCTCTTAGACAAGGATGGCATCAAGTACCACATCAAGAGCCGCACCAAGTCCGTCTACTCGATCTTCCAGAAGATGCGCAAGCAGAAGGTGGGCTTCAAGGGTGTCTACGACATCTTTGCCCTGCGCATCATCATCGACTGCCCACGCGAGATGGAGAAACGCCTCTGCTGGACGGTATTTTCGCACGTGACAGACCTTTACACCCCCAATCCCGATCGTATGCGCGACTGGATATCTATCCCCAAGTCTAACGGCTACGAGTCGCTACACACCACGGTTGTCACCCGCGATGGCCGCTGGGTGGAGGTGCAGATACGCACCGAGCGCATGGACGAGGTTGCCGAGCGTGGTATTGCTGCCCACTGGCGCTATAAGGGTGTCAAGCAGGGCGGCATGGGTGCCGAGGAGTGGCTCGGTCGCCTACGCGAACTTTTGGAGGATACAACGTCAGAATCCATCGCCCGTCGCTTCGAGTCAAAGCCCTCGACAGGCGAGATCTTCGTCTTCACCCCCACGGGCGATATACGCAAGCTACCCGAGGGTGCCACCGTCCTCGACTTTGCTTTCGACATACACACCTCGCTGGGTGCTATATGCGTGGGTGGCAAGATTGGCAACCGCGTTGTTCCCATCAAGGAGCAGCTCAAGAATGGCGACATCTGCGAGGTGCTCACGCGCAAGGATCAAACTCCGAAGGCCGACTGGCTCTCGATATGTGTCACACAAAAGGCTCGCTCACGCATACGCCTACACCTTCGCGAGGAGCGACTAAAGAATGCACGCCTTGGCCGCGAGGAGCTTGAGCGTAAGCTCAAAAATTGGAAGATGGATGTTACTATCGATGAGGCTGTTGCCTACCTGTGTAAGCACTTCAAGATACGCAGTGGCAACGAGCTCTACGTACATATCGCCGACCAAAAGATCGACATGTTCAGCGTAAAGGAGATACTCCTACGCTGGCTTTCGGGCGAGGCTGACGAGGAGCGTCGTCAGGCTGCCGCCGAGGTCGAGGAGCGAAAACTCAAGCTCCGCGAGGAGCGCGAGGAGGTTGCTCCACGTAGCACCGATGCCCTTATAATCGACGAGAAGATTAACAACATAGAGTATAAGCTCGGCCGTTGCTGCAACCCCATTAAAGGTGACGACATCTTCGGCTTTGTGACCATCAACTCGGGTATCACCATCCACCGATCGGACTGCCCCAACGCACGCCGCATGCGCGAACGCTACCCCTATCGCGTTATGGAGGCACGCTGGAGAGATGGTGCTACGGGAGCCTTCCGCATCACCGTTGCCGTTACTGCCGCCGATATCCCTGGCCTCGCCACGACGATAATGGACGTAGCAAGCAAAGAGCTGAAGCTGTCGGTGCGCGGCATCAATTTCACACCCAAGGGCGACGGCACGGCCTCGGCACAGCTTACTGTCGAGGTGCCAAGCAGTAGCGTAACCGACATGCTACTCCACTCGATACGCCGCATCAAGGGCGTAAAGAATGCTTACAGAATTAATTAACCGAAATATAAACTGCTAACACACAACTAATTATGGACTTTGAGAATATTCGCACACCATGGAGTGACACACTCAAGACATGCGCTATCACCGTCTGCGATCTCGACGGAGTTGTACTCTATCAGAATAAACGCTCGGTGGAGGTTAACGGCGACGTTCGCGGCCGCTCGATGATACCCTGCCACTCGGAGCGTTCACGCCAGATCATCGCCCGTCTTATGAGCGAGGGGGCGAACAATGCCTATACCATATCGAAGCGCGGCCTTAAGAAGCTCATCTACCAGACACCGTGGTACGAGTCGGGCGAGGTTGCGGGCCTTGTAGAGTTCTCGTTGGAGATTCCCGAGGATATGCCCCACTACGTTAGGGAGTAGCCCAAAACTAATTCTTAACTATCAACGTGGAGAGTAAAGAGTGTTGACGTGTTGAATTTCCCTATATCATTCAACAATTCAACAACAACAAAGGAGAGATAATAGGACCGCTCAACAGTCTACAAGATGCTAAAGCGAGTGGAGAGCGAAGAGTGTTGACGTGTTGAATGTTGACGTGTTGAATTTCCCTATATCATTCAACAATTCAACAACAACAAAGGAGAGATAATAGGTATCAACCAATAATAATTAATTATATATTACTATCAATATAAATAATATATATAGATATTCGCTTGAGAGATACCGAGGACGAGGCAGTCGCTATACATCTCCTCAGTGTGGTAGGAAATATACATTTACTCAATATATTGATAATACTAATAATCAATACGTTGATACTAATAATCAATATATTGCAGATAATGTAGGAAAGTGTAACCGTCTTGACAAGTGTGGTTATCACTATACCCCACGTCAATATTTTGAGGATCACCCGTGGCTTAATGGTGGTGTTGAATTGTTGAATGATATAGGGAAATTCAACAATTCAACAGCAACACACAAGCCCACACCTCCCCCAGCCCCGAAGCTACCTCGCGGCCAATGCCCGAGGTTGCCCCAATAATCCCATGCTACGTATAGGTTGTCCCAGATTCTGCCTTATCCGTTATTCATACACAGTGTAAATTTATCCCATTTGATGGATACGCGCAAATTAAATGCGGTATCATATCTCCATTTTATCTGACCTATATTTGCATAACTACATATTTATAAATATATTTGTACTGGGAGTGAGTTGTGTTGAAATTGTAAATTGAGCTTTGAATTTTGTTGTTCAAGGCCTCTTTTATTATGATCACTGTCTATTCCCGAGTACATAATAACTAAAACCCAATAAATAAATGATTCGTACACTACATTCACTGTGTTGTACGCTGCTTTTACTTGCTACCCTCGTGCAAGTAGGATGCTCTAACGAAGAGCCTCTCGTTGTAAGTAGCCTCAACACAAACTCTACGACGGCAGCCTTTGATGCCACTGGTGGCCAGCGAATTATCACCGTTGCCCCATTTCCCGAAAGCGAAACCTGGAACGTAACATCTCCTAAACCCGAGGTGTGGTTCGGCTTCACGACCGAGGGCAATGACATAATTATCTCCGCGGAGGAGAACTTTTCAATAACGTCGCGCTATGGCTCACTTACGATTAGCAGCCCCGAGCAACACTTTGCCGCCATCACAATCTCTATCGTGCAGGAGGCCGCCGTCGCCGTTGAGCTTAGCACATCGGCCACCGAGGAGTACACCTTCGACTCTGAGGGTAGCAGCTATGCCTTCAACATCGAGTCTAACTATGCGTGGGATGTCACCGTCGACAGCTCATGGGTTACGGTCGAGTGCGACAACAACAATCGCCGCGTAACACTCACTGCCGAGGCTAACACCACAACAGAGCAGCGTAGTGCTACGGCAACAATCACGGCTGGTTGCGGCGATAATTGCACAACAACGACCATACGCCTAATGCAGGGCACACATGCCGACAACCCCTACTTCAAGCTACTTGGCAAGTGGGAGATAACGGCCTCAAAGTGGTTCTACACAACAAACGGCTCACTGAACTCGCTCGACTACTCGCCGAGTGCCACACAGTACTACCTTATCTTCGATATCGAGAAAGGCGAGTATGGCCAGAGCCTATATATGCGTAACTTCCTCTACCCAGGAACATCACTCGAGGTACGCTACGACCCTGCAACCGAGGGTTTCGTTATACCCTTCGGCTGGAGTGTCTACGCCTACGAGGTGTTCCTCTACATAACACTTGTCGGCAATAGTTCATTCTCATACGCCGCACTCGAGGTCGATGTTACCCCTTCGGCCGAGTACACTATCCTCACCCCCGAGCTTCCCGCCGTCGATGGCTTCAACTATGTTGGCTTCGGCCTTTGGGCTTACGACGACAATGGCGGCAAGGAGGCATTTGGCTCAAACATTTACCCCACGATGTACCCTATGGGCGACATCAAATTTATCAAGTCGGAAAACTAAATCTAAGCTACTATGAAGTTATATCGTATACTCCTCTGGTCCATGCTTCTATGCCTCAGTTTAACGGCATGTAGCGAGGATCCCGACGTAGAACCCGTACCTCCTACATCAGAGGGACGCATAAACCTTAACATAAGCTCCGATAGCTCGCTTTTTGACCTTGCTGACGATGGCAAAAGCGGCAATGTTCGCCTCAAACAGCGCGGTGGCAGCCTCGCCATCGACATCGTCACAAATGCAAGTGGCTGGAGCTTCACGACAACCGATGGCGAGTGGCTCGACATCACCGCAGACAGCTACTTCCTCTACCTCAAGGCCGAGGCTAATGGCTCCGAGAGTAGACGATCGGCCACCATAACCATCACCGCCACCGAACAGGAGCGTTCAACGGCAGTGACACTCTATGTGTCGCAAAACGGCCTCGGTAGCAGCGAAATATCGCTTGCTACCACCGAGCATAACTTCGAGGCTCATACCTCACTCACAACCGATGTCTTGGTGGAGTGTAGCGGTGAGGAGTGGTCTACTGAGTGTACATGTAGCTGGCTTCTTGTAGAGCGCGAAGGTAACACCCTACGACTTACCGCCGATGATAACAGAACAAACCTACAACGTAGCACCAAAGTACGCGTAACGACGGGCGAGGGCAACAATAGCGACAGCGACACCATCACCGTAACGCAGGATGGTAACGCATTTATCACCCTAAGCAGCAAGAATATGGCAACCGACGATGATGGCGGCAAGAGGAGTATCTCATTTAGCTCTAATCCCGAGCTCGAACGCTCGATTGCGAACGCTTCGGACAGTTGGTTCAAGGCTACGCTCGGCGATAGCGACATAACCATCACGGTAGAGTCGAACATTGGTGGTAATCAGCGTTTTGGAAGCGTCAACATCGTTGTTGGCGACGATAATAACTCGGCCACGGCAACCATCCATATCCACCAGATAGGCCCCGACACCGAGGCTCTTATCTACGAAGTTGAGATTCCCGAGCCAGAGTATACGCTCACGGCCGCACCAGTGCTCACAACCTCAACGGGCGGTAGCATCACTGTCGACTGGGGAGATGGCAGCAAGCCCGAGAGCTTCGAGAGCCGTCGAGGAACTCACCTCTACCACACGCCAGGACTCTACACTATCACCATCACGGGCGAGGCATGCTCGCTAAAGTTTGGCAACGATGACACACTCTCTACTGAGCTACGTAACGTCATCTCATGGGGCAAGCTCGGCTACACCACGGCAGCAGATATGTGTCTCGGCTGCTCGCGCCTCGAGTCAATCCCAAACGATGTGGCTGGCTCATTTGCTGGGGTAAAATCGTTCCTCGGAGCCTTCTCATGCTGCGAGTCGCTCGAAGAGATCCCCGCAGGGCTCTTCCGCCATGCCACGGTAGCCAAGAACTTCGAGGATTGCTTCTCACACTCGGCATCTATCAGCGAGATTCCTGCGGGGCTATTCGACAATTGTACCGCTGCCGAGGACTTCTCGTATGCCTTCTATGCCACGGGAACGGGCATCGTATCTACGAATAGCACCCTTACGAACTTCGAGGCTGTGAGCGAGCAGGTGCGTAATGGGCGACTTAAGAGCCTACCCGCAGCCCTCTTTGCCAAGTGCCCGAATATAAAGCAGCTTGACTATGCATTTGGTGCAACAGCACTCAACAGCATACCCGAAGATTTGTTTGCCACGAGCAGCAAAGCCACGAAGCTCACCGGAGCATTCTCGGCATGTGTGCTCGTGGAGTCTATACCAGAGGGGCTTATGCTCGGAGCGACGGCTGCAACCGACATAAAGTATATGTTTGCAGGATGTAGCTCGATTAGGGAGATTCCCACAGGCATCTTCGTAAACAATGCCAGCGTCACAAACCTCGAGTACATATTCTACAAGACGGGCGTGAGCACCCTTAATCAAGGCATATTCGAGGGCCTCACGGGCGTTAAGACCATCGGTGCCGTATTCCAGGATTGTAAGAGCCTAACCACCATCGAGGAGGGGGTGTTCGATGGCCTCACCTCGGCAAAGTCATTCCGCTATTGCTTTGCAGATTGTACCGCACTACGCACCATACCCGAGGGTCTGTTGCGCAATCTAAATTTGGCATACGAGTTTACGTATATGTTCCACAACACAGCTCTTGAGAGTGTCCCTGCTGGATTGTTCAACGATGCCCGCAACTACTCATCAGCCGACTTTACATATATGTTCTCGGAGTGTCCTAACCTCAAGACCGTGCCCGCATCGCTCTTTGACACATTCACAAAGGTTACGTCGCCAGGCTTCAAAAACCTATTCGATAATGCTGGCATCGAGACCATCCCCGCAGGTCTGTTTGCCAATAATGTGCAGACATCGAGTGGCTTTGAGAGTCTCTTTGAGAACTGCCTCAACCTCAAGACCATCGAGGGCTCTATCTTCCCCACAACAACCACGGTGTCATCCATCGCCTACGCCTTCTGCAACTGTCCGCAGTTGGAGTCTATCCCCGAAGATCTATTCGCACCATTTGGCGATGCTAAGTTGAAGTTCACCGCCACATTTGCAGGTTGTAAGTCGCTCAAAAGCATCCCCGCAGGGCTCTTCGCCTCAAACCCCAAAGTTAAGCAGTTCTCAGAGACTTTTGCCGACTGCTCGTCGTTAGAGAGCATCCCCGAGGGTCTGCTGTCATCGTGTGCCGATATTACGACGGTCAAAGGCATGTTCCACGGCTGTACATCGCTCAAGGCGATACCCGCAGGACTCTTTGCCAACAACCCTTCGATACAATACTTCGAGCGCACATTTGCTGAGTGTAGCTCGTTGGAGTCTATCCCCGAGGGTCTATTTTCAGCCATCGGCACAAAGAGTTCGAGCATAACCTTCTCGGAGTGCTTCGCTGCCTGCTCGTCGCTTACCTCTGTCCCCACGGGGCTCTTCGACACGGTACGCCGCATAAACTATATCGACGGTTGCTTCGAGGATTGCATCCGCCTGGAGGGCGAGAGCCCATACACCATCATCACCTTGGAGGATGGCACCGAACAGAAGGTACACCTCTACGAGCGTGAGCGCGACGATAACTTCCCTATCGTGCCCTCATCAAACTCGGCACACGAAGCCTGCTTCTCGGGATGCAAGAAGCTCAGCGACTACTACGATATGCCTGTATCGTGGCGATAACCACTAACGTAACACCTTAACGCAATGAATATTCATTCCATATACCATATCGCAGCCATAGCACTGATAACGCTTGTGGGCTGCAACAAAGAGCCTCGCGAGACAATCTTCGCCGACCCTGACTACGCCAACGTTACCCTCTCCTCAACATCGACAACGATGACCTCGGAGGGCGGCAACAAGGAGCTATTCGTAGCCACCAACCGCGACACGTGGGAGGCGACAACCGATGCCGACTGGGTAGACATAAGCATCGAGGGGCTCAGCCTCACGCTCTATGTCGATGCCAACACCACCGGCGAGGAGCGACTTGCCGTCATAAACATCACCGCTGGTACAAAGCCCGATACGGCTGTTGCACGCTTCAAGCTCCTGCAACTCGGCGACAAGGCAACAGACCTCTCTGCCGCGGGCACTGCAAACTGCTATATAGCCTCGACTAACGCAACCTTCTCGCTCCGCGCCGACATTCGCGGTAACGGTGCTGACGATGGTAACACACGTTATATGGCCGAATATGGCTCGATGATTAAAGGCGGCAGCTATGCCGAGCTTATCTGGGAGGCAACGTTCGATGGCGACAAGACGCGCAGCACACATATCATCAACGGCACACCCTTCTACTCTGCCGACGAGGGTCGCATATACCTCACCACTGGTGAGTCAGAGGGTAACGCCCTTGTTGCGCTCTGCGACGGCAGTGGCCGCATCCTCTGGAGCTGGCATCTGTGGGTTAGCAACAACGCCGTGACGACAGTTACATCCAACGGCCTCGAGTGGATGGATCGCAACCTCGGTGCGCTGAACAACGACCCCGACGACATAGCCAATCGCGGCATGCTCTACCAGTGGGGACGTAAGGAGCCATTCCTACCCTCGTCTGTGGAGTATATGGAGGTGCCAACACATAGCTACGACGAGAACTACGAACTGCTTGAGAGCGAGGAGGAGTACTACGCCATACAGGCCGAAATCGAGGCCATGCGCTCGGTGCTTAACATCAACAACACACAGCGTGGCGATGGCTCCTACGAGTGGACATACGTAGGTCTTGAGGCTCCCGTTGCCCTCAACGCCCCAGGCAACATAGACTACGCCTTGAACCACCCCACAACGATTCTTGGCTGCCGCACGGATATACCCATCGGCGAGTATCTCTTCGACTGGTATCTGCAGCAGAACCTCGTCAATAGTAACGGTGTCATGATGCAGGCCTACTCCGAACTCTGGGGCAGTGCCGAGATGGGTACCGACTACAAGACTATATTCGACCCCTGCCCTCCAGGCTATTGCGTGCCACCAAGTGGGGCTTTTGGCACGCTGCCCAAGGAGTATGCCTGCACCTACCTCAGCCGCGACTGGCGTAAGGAGGCTTACGGCTGGACATGGCTCGATGGCGAGAACTACTTCCCTGCCGCGGGTAACCTCGATGTCTCAGGACTTATGGGCGAGACCTCGGAGCGCATGCTCTACTGGACTGCCGAGAGCGACAACGAGGCGATGACATCCCTCGGTAAGTCGGCGACACTGTTTGTTGCCTACAACGACATCTACTACGGCATCTACCCGCTCCTGGATGGCACAGTCCCAGCATCATGGTACTCCTACGGAGCACGAGCCTACGCAGCATCTGTTCGATGCGTACGTGAGACACATCATAATAACTAAATAAAAACAGACTACTATGAAAAAGACAATTTACACAGCTCCAGCCCTCGAGGTAGAGTACGTTGAGGTGGAGCGAGGCTTTAGCGCGAGCTATGGCGATGCGGGCGATGCAGGTCAGGATTCTGACTATAACGATTACGAGGGCGACCTCTAAAATTTATTTGAGCTATGAAAAAGATGATGAAACTCTTGACCGCTATTGCTGTAGCAGCAATGGGTCTTTCAGCTTGTTCAAATGAGTTTGAGGAGACAAACAAACGCCCTAACATGGGCGATGTTGTCGTAACCTTCGTTGCCGATGCTGAGACAACACGTACGTCGGTAGATACGTCGCGTGACGATGCACCCCTGTTTAGCTGGGACGATAACGAGACGTTTGCTGTGTTGGAACAGACCGACGCTCTGGCCGTGGCATCAAACGTTGCTTACGAGAACGTGGATGGCAAGGCACATATCAGCGCAGCCTTTGCCGCAAACGATGGCAAGGAATCGTATCAGTATGTAACAGTATACCCAGCAAGTGGTTATGTTACGGCCAAGGACATTAGCTCGGCTACTCTCGCACTCCCTGCAAAGCAGACTATGGCCGAGACATCGTACGACCCCAACGCCGACCTTATGGTGTCGAAGGTTGTGGCTACGGATGCTCAGCCCACCACAGCTCAGCAGGTGCAGTTTACCCGTGTGGCTGCTGTTGTTAAGATGACGCTTAAGAACTTCAGCAAGGAGCTTGGCGACGAGGTTGAGCAGGTTATCTTCACAGCTGATGGCAAAAGCCTCGCAGGTACTATCACAGCCAACCTTAATGCTCCCCACGAGTTTACGGTAAATGAGGGCGTTAGTAGCGTGAGCGTTGCCACCACATCGGCAAGCGATGTCTACTTCACTGTGCTTCCTACCACGTTGGAGGCGGGCGATAGCTACACTATTACCATCATCACCAACAAGAAGATCTACCTGAAGCAGGGCAATATCCCCGAGGATAAGTCGCTCACGTTTGAGGCCGGTATGGTAAACCGCTTTGGTGTGAATATGATGGGCGTTGCCGCCAGCGAGAAGTGGATACTCGTTAAGGATGCCTCTACTTTGAAGGAGGGTGATATTGTGACTATTGCAGCTAAGGACTACGATAAGGCTATCAGCACCAAGCTGTATAGCAATGCATCAGAAACATCTACTTCTGCCCGTCGTGATGCTGTGGATATCTCTAAGTTCGAGGACTATCTAATTGTCAATGAAAATGTTCAGCCATTCACTCTGGTCGCTGGTGTTGTAGAGGGTACCTTCTCATTCTACGATACTACACGCGAGAAGTTCCTCGTATCGAATAACACGTCATCACGTTACCTTATCAATCAGGCATATATGGATGCTAACACCTCGTTTGCAATTACTATCAATGCCGAAGATGGCGAGGCTACTGTGAAGAACACCGAGGGCGACTATATAGGCAACATGATCCTCTACTACAACTCATCGAAGTACTTCTACAGTGGCAAAAATGTTAATCAAACAATCTGTATCTACAAACTCGAGGACGGCGTAGGCACTATCCCCGTTGTAGCAGCAAATATCACCGTTCCAGAAGCAGATGAGACGGTTGTAATCGCCGAGGAGGCTACTACTGAGGCTACGGCTATAAGCACAGAGTTGGTTACCTTTAACTATGTTGGTGCGTGGACAATCACTGCAACGACTGAGGCTGAATGGATGGATGTAGCATACGACGCAGAGAACAACTGCCTTACTTACACCGCAGAGGCTAACACTGGTGCTAAGCGCAATACTACCGTAACCATCACCGCTTCGATGGAGGGTCAGGAGTCACTCACGTGGTCATTCAGCGTAACGCAGAAGGGCGCACCAGAGGAGATTACGATCGCCGAGTTCATTAAGTTGGCAAAGGATGAGAACTCTACCTATAAACTTACTGGTAAAATTACAGAGATGACAACATCGAGCAGTGGTACATTCAAGCTCACCGACGGCAATGGCAACATAGCGAGCATTCTCTACCTCTACACAGACGGCGGCGAAAAGGTATCGGGCAATGCAAATATTGACGTTAAGGTTGGCGATGTGATGACCGTAACGACCGTGCCTGCTGGATCAGGTAAGGGTGGTAATAGCTCACACTACTCTACCTATAAGGGTCACTATGGCCTTACAACAGAGTTGGGTCTTGCCGCTGACTACACTGGTGGTAGCGTTGAGATTAAAGTTTCGACATACAACAATGGCAACATTACTGTTCCCGAGGCAGTTGAGGCTACTATGGCCGAGAACGACTACGCAGAGTTCTCATTTGCTGATAATACCGCAACCGTGAACTTCACATCGGAGAATACTACATCTGAAGCTCGCGAGGCCGTTGTAACATTCACCTATGGTTTGACCTCTATTACAATTATCGCTCAGCAGGGCATTAATCCTGCGAATAAACTCGGATATGAGCTTGTTACAGATGCTTCGACACTTGCCGTAGACGACGCGGTGATTATTGTTGCAGTTGGCAGCGATAAGGCCCTCGGCTGCCTTGCAAGCTCTGCTTCAGCCACAGGTGTCTCGACCATCCCTGCCGTTGATATCGAAAAGTCAGGCAATGTCATCTACGATGCTGAGGAGAAGGGCGTAATGCTTCTTACACTCAAGGCTGGTTTGAACGACGGAGAGTTCGCGTTCCAATTTACACACAAGGACTCGGACTTCTATCTCAACGCTCCGTCATCGGGTCTTAAGGGCCGAGCTGCAAGTAGCGGTGCTAACAACGCTACATCGTTTGCCGTAACTATTGATGCAGCTACGGGTGTAGCAAACTTAGAGAGTACCTATCCCCGAGTCATTAAGTTTAACAGTAAGACGGGCACTAACTTTACGGCCTTCAAGCTCACGGCCGAGGGTGCTACATTGGATGCTAATAATATTGCTATCTACAAGAAGCAGAAATAGTTAGATGCTACCTAATTTTTAAATAATAAGTTATGAACCCAATCAAAACATATATTATGAGGGCTATGGTCGCAATTGCGGCCATGGCCATTGTCGTAGGATGTAACGGCGGTGACGACACCGACAAAGTGCCAACAGATGGCAACCTAAATTTAAGCATCACGGTTGAGGATATAACAACAACCACAGCCAAGATTAAGGTCTCGCATACGGGCGATACCTCGAACACGTGGCTCGGCTTTGTCACCGACGATGTTACGACCAACGAAGATGAGCTAATTGCCCAGCATATAGCCGCAGGCATCGATAGCTCGGAGCTGCACGCCAGCCGCCAGTATGTCACAATCGTCGAGGAGCTCCTCCCCGAGACAACATACAAGTATATCGCCGTGGGCTGCACCACGGAGGGTGGCGCGTATGGCAAGAGTGCATCGGTGGAGTTCACAACGCTCAAGGCGAGTGACGATGAACCCATAGATAACACAGCGGGCATGACACTTAACGAGGCATGGAGGGTGAAGTATGTAGGCGGCAAGACCATCGAGAACCTCCACTACGACCACGTCGTTGAGGTCGACAGCCGCGACAATAACTCCTACGTCATCGCAGTAGTTACAGCCGAGCAGTGGGCCACAGAGTCACTCAAGGCCATGTCCGAGGCTCTCTTGAGCGATATGTTCGACTATCTCGCCTACTTCAACCAGACGAATGGCACCTCGTACACCATCGCCGATATGCTATGCTTGGGTGATGGCATCGAGAGCTTCGACCTCACCCCTGGCGAATATCGAGCCCTTGCCATCGGCATAACACGCAACGGCGAGCTAAGCTATCTCTACGCCGTGAGCGAGAAGTTCGAGGTCAAGGAGGCTGTTGCCTCGGAGGCCTACAAGTCGTGGTTGGGAGACTGGGTTATCGTGGGTCAGAACAACGTCAGCTGCCCCGTAACCATCAGCCAGAACGTCTCGAACAAGTCGGTATGGATGACTGGCTGGGAGGGCTACGACGACCTCGCCGTATCTGTTGAGTACGACAGCAGCCTCAACGCCCTACTCTTCCACTCGCAGCTTGTGGCCACGGACTACGACCTCGGCGAGGATTACGGCATTGCCGATATCTACTTCTTCGGTGGCGACGACGATGGCTACTACTACGACAACCAAGAGGGCGACTACTATATCGGCATCGGCGGCATCCTCGACGATGGTGCTCGCGCCATTGTGCGCTACGGTGTGGGTGTCTCGGGCTATCCGCGCTTCTCGCAGATGTTCTTTATGGCGTATATCAACGGTGGGGTCTACGCGCTCTCTGCCGAGGAGGATATCCCCTCGTATGTGGCAATCATGGATCCCGTTGGCAGCCAATATGCCACACCAAAACCGCTTATCAAGCGTCTCCACGCTCCGCGTAAAACGACCCTACGCAAACTATAAGGCACTGATAGTAATATAATAGGCTGTCCGATTGGACAGCCTATTATATTTTACGCACTACCCTACTCTTAAGCCTAATAGAATAGGCCCTTGCGGCCAAAGATGGCATAGCCGAAGTTAAAGGTGAGATACATATTCTTACTGCTCTTGAAGTCGTACTTCGTGAGTGCCAAGCTCACAGGGCCAATGGGCGTATGGTAGATAAGCGAGAAGTCGGACATATAGTGCATAACCTCGCCAGCAAACTTATCTCTCCACATGGCATAGACGCTGAGGCGTGCATATAGGTTGTCGATGATACGCACTGTGGGCATCACACCCACACCGAGGTAGCGATTGGCGCGGAACTCGGGCATGTAGATCATTCGCGAGTGCAGCAGCGGAGCATATTGCGGCGACGATAGCATCGTGGCCTCATTAGAGTCGAACTCAGGATGGTTGGTATATACACCCTCGATGGCGTAGCCCCACGAGAAGATGCCGCTATTCGTCACGTCGAAGTACTGCTCCCACTGTGCCTTAACACCCCACCACTGACGTATGCGGCTGAAGCGATCCTCAGGCTCTGGATAGATGATACCATCGCGTGAGTCACGCTCATCGCGGCCATAAACATATATTCCCGATGCCACAAGTCTTGAGCCTGATGTTGGAAACAGCGGCTTATTCAACGACGTGCGCTCCAACGACACACCTCCCGATACGTAGGAGAAGTGCGTGTACTGACGCTTGGGATAGCCCGTCATCTCATAGCTATAACTATTACGACCACCATTTATGGTAATGTCGGCCACGCTCTTACGTGTAAACGCTGTACCCACACCGAGCGATACGAAGTTCTCCATCATACGCATCTGCTCAGAGTTATCCACCTCCGTAAGATTGCCAAAGTTACCCTTCAACGTGTTGTGGATGTGGAAATTATACGAGTAATCGAAGTATATCGGTGTGTCGTGAATAAGTGTCGTACGCCCCTTTAGGCGTGCCATCGTATATACTGGGCCAAGTAGGATGTCGAGGTTAAACGTCTGTCCCGTATGTCGCCACCAGCCATACTCAAGACCTATATATGCCTGGTTAAATGCCGTAGACGAGATATTTCCACCGATGGAGATATCGAAGTTGGGCTTCACGCTTAGCGGCAACGTCACATCGAAGCGCTCCGTTTCGTCGTTGTATTCAAATACGGGGAACTCACTCTTAACCGGGATATTTGCAAGCATCGTGAGATAGTTATCCGATATCTCGTCGCCCGTGAGTGGCACGGTATCCTTCGCACTGTGGTGTCCCATGACCATAATGTTACGAGCAATGTGCGTTTGGTTCTCGTCAAGACCCTTAATCTCAATCTCGCCCATCAACGCTTTGGGATAGCGCGCCAAAAACTCCCTACGACGGCGATCGTAATCCTCCTCTGTCATACGTCGTGATACCAACGCTCGAATCTCGGGCATGGCGGCAATAGCATCGTTATATCCTGCTGACATAATATCACTCGCACGCTTAAAATCGAGCACCGAAGCATCAACCTCACGCTGGATCAGCACCGAACGACCCTCCGGAAGGTCAAAATCCGTTGGCTTAGTAATCAACGACATTACCTGCTCTATGACCGACGAATTTCTGAGCGACTTAGGCTTAATATCCACACAGCAGGCACCAATGATAATGTCGGGATGGAAGTTATCCTCCAACGACCTCCACGGGAAGTTATCATAACATCCACCATCGCACATCAACACCGAGTCTATCTCCACTGGCGGGAAGGCAACAGGGAGCGCCATTGAGGCGCGTATGGCAAGTGGAAGACTACCCTTCGATAGCTCCACGGCACGATGCTCCGACATATCCGTTGCCATACAACGATACGGAATCATCAGATTATCGAAGTCGCCACCTGCTGCCGTTGATGCCTGAGCAAAGAAGGAGTTTAGCGCGAGGTCTATCTCCGCCGAGTTCATCATCGAGCCAGGAAGAATCACGCGCATACGACCCGACTCCTCGGATCTATGCTTCTGCCCGATAGGAAGCGTTATCATGTTGCTAATACGATCACGCTGAATATAATAGTAGCGATACTTATCCGCAATACCGCCGCTCACCCACCTATCCAAATCACCCGACAGGGCCACAGCCTCCATCTCCTCGATGGTATAACCAGCTGCATACAAACCGCCCACAATCGAGCCCATAGATGTTCCTGCAATGTAGTCGATAGGTATACCGTTCTCCTCCAAAGCCCTGAGCACGCCGATATGGTACAGACCCTTTGCACCACCACCGCTCATCACCACGCCCACACTTTGAGCTATGCTAACCGATGGTAATAGGAGTAAAAAGGCGATTATTATGGCGGAAAATCTTTTCATTTGCGAAATTATTAGTAACTTTGTACGTTCGATAGTATGTTTTTGTGAACTAACTAACCATAGGCAAAAGTAGTACAATAATTCGACATAAACAATAAAAAAGATATATGATCAATAAAATTGAAGAACTTTTGGCTGAAATCGAGGCCTTCGCCCCCAAAACAGCCGCCGATGTTGAGGCTTTCCGCATCAAGATTCTCGGTAAGAAGGGTGCCCTTGGAGCTCTTATGGAGGAGTTTAAGAGCGTGCCATCCACCGAGAAGCGCGAGCTCGGACAGAAGCTCAACCACCTTAAGAATGTGGCAACCGAGCGCATAAATACCCTCAAGGAGGAGGTTGGCAACGCCGCAGCTATGAATGCCGCAAAAATCGACGATATGACCCGCCCAGGCGGTACAGAGCCCGTAGGCTCGCGCCACCCCATCTCTATCGTTAAGAATGAGATCGTTGGCATCTTCGCTCGCCTCGGCTATACCGTAGCTGATGGTCCTGAGATCGAGGACGACTGGCACGTATTTTCGGCTCTGAACTTCCCTCCCGAGCACCCCGCTCGCGATATGCAGGACACCTTCTTCATCGAGAGCAATCCCGATGTTATTCTTCGTACCCACACATCGTCTATTCAGGTGCGTACCATGGAGCGTCAGAAGCCCCCTATCCGCGTTATCTGCCCGGGTCGCGTGTTCCGTAACGAGGCTATCTCGTATCGCGCACACTGTATCTTCCACCAGATCGAGGGACTATACATCGACCGCAACGTATCGTTTGCCGATATGAAGCAGTCGCTCCTCTACTTTGCCAAGGAGCTCTTCGGTGAGCAGGCACAGATCCGTATGCGCCCCTCATACTTCCCCTTCACCGAGCCTTCGGCCGAAGTTGACGTATCATGCTCTATTTGCGGCGGCAAGGGTTGCGGCGTATGTAAGGGCACTGGCTGGTTGGAGATTATGGGTTGTGGCATGGTTGACCCCAACGTCTTGGAGGCGAATAATATTGACCCCAAGGAGTTCTCGGGCTTCGCCTTTGGTATGGGTATTGAGCGTATCGCAATGCTCAAGTATGGCGTTGGCGACCTACGCCTATACTTCGAGAACGACGTACGCTTCCTTAACCAGTTCGAGAGCGCATTGTAATTAAGCTACGGAGGCTTAGTCTCTGAGGCTGGTCTCCGTACTTTAAAATAGAGACAGTGAGTGGCATTCGATACATAGTGTTAACAGCCATGCTATGTCTGGCGTTTATGGCATCCGCCACGGCCGAGAGACCATCGACCGTAAAGTCGGATGCCTATTCTTGCACTATGCCCGATACGCTGAGCAACACCTATCGCCACACCGAGGCCGTTAAACGTCTCTCCATCCATAGAGACACGCTCGCTGCGAAGGATATATGGCAGGAGATTATTGCCAATGATAGCACCTACGCCCCAGCTCTCTACTACCTAAGTCGTGTGGAGCGAGCTCCCGAGCGTACCATCCGCTATGCCTACCGAGCATTTGCAGCAGACAGCACAAATAAGTGGTACACAGAGAATTATGCCTCGCAGCTAATCGCATCGCGACAGTATGCACGTGCTATACCCATCTTCCGCCGACTCATGCGTCTCGACCCCAAGAATCTGCAGTCGTACCATGCGTTAGCCATACTCTACGGCACTTCGGGCATGCCCTACTCGGCCATTGCCATTCTTGATAGTGCCGAGATTCGAGTGGGCTACAACTCTTTCTTAGCCGAGATTCAACAGCAGCTACTGCTCGACACCCGTCAGTACGACCGCGCCATCGAGGCGGGTAAGCGACGTGTCGAGGAGCACCCCTACGACAGCAAGGTACGCACCTCGTTGGCTATGGCATACGAAGCCGCTGGTCGCGACTCCTTAGCCATCGTCACCCTTAACGAGGCTTTTCAGCTCGACACCACGAACGTAGCGACTATTACGGCCATCGTCGACTACTATTATAGCAAGGGGGATGTACGACGTATGCTCGACTATGAGGAGCGCTTATTTAGGGATAAGAGCACACCCGTAAAGGATAAGGAGCATAGGTTGGATCAGTATATCAACGACACAAGCTTCTACCGCGAGAACTACCACTGGTTGGGCTCCGTGATACTTGGCCTTACGATGGACTACCCCTCCAACCGTAAGTTTATCAATGCCTATGCCATGCACCTCATCGGTGGTGGTGCGACGGACGAAGCCTATGACTACCTTATGCGCCATATAGACGATGAAACCACCACGCCAGACGACTACATCATGTTGCTGCAATATATGTTGTTCCTCGAAAAGAGCGATACCGAGGTTAAGGCTATGATTGATCGTGCTACAGCAAGATTCGCAGATGATAGCCAACTACTATCGTTCAAGGGCTTCTACTACACCGAAAGGGAGGAGTATAGCAAGGCCCTCAAAATATTTAAGCGCGGACTTTCTAAGGCACAGAAGAGTAAAGATAACGAGTTACGCAGTCAGTGGTTAGGCTATATCGGCGATCTATACCACTTGATGGGCAAGCAGATGAAGTGCTTTATGGCGTATGCCGACGCACTCCATTACAACGAGAACAACGTACCCGTGCTGAACAACTACGCCTACTACCTAAGCCTCACGGGGCGCGGGTTAGACAAGGCTCTTACCATGGCCGAGCGTGCTACATCGCTCGAAAAGAGCAATGCCACCTATTTAGACACCTACGCTTGGATTCTCCATTTGATTGGGCGTAACAGCGAGGCTAAGCGCATAATGCTACGCGCTCTATCACTCGACGGCCAACGCGACCCCGACCTTTTGGCGCACTATGGCGACATACTATGGGCATTAGGCGAGAAGTTCATGGCCGAGACCTACTGGAAGAAGGCCGTTGAACGTGGCTACGACAAGGCTGCAATGGAGCAACACATCGCCGAGATAACCAAAACAGAGAAAATGTAAACGACAATGGTGCAACGCGTATTATATATTATACTGGTCATACTGTTTAGCACTACCCCACTCTCGGCCGATGCTCAGGACAAAAAGGCAGAGGAGCAGCGTCGTCGCATCAAGCAGTATGAGAAGGAGATAGAAAGAGCGAGACAAGAGGTTAACAACCTAAAGCAAGAGAAGAAGTCTGCCTCACGCGAGGTGGCAGCCCTCGACCGTGAGATACGCATGCAGAGCGACTATATCGCGGAGATTGAGGCTGAACATTCTGACGTGGAGATGGATATCATGCATGCCAACTCTCTCATCGACTCACTCAATGCTGTGCTCACACATAACCGCGAGGTGTATGCCGAGGCTGTGCGTGTAGCCTACCGCAACTATCGCCAGAATAACAACTCCAACTACATCCTCTCGGCGGCAAGCATCACGGATGCGGCACGTCGCATGGCGCAGATGGAACACATCGCCGCAAGTCGCAAAGCTTTAGCTGACACTATCGCTGCTCAGGCTGCCATCATTGATGAAAAGATTGCCGCCCTGAACACCCGTAGCCGCGAGCTTGACTCTATAGCATCCATCCTCGAGGGTGAACGTCGCACTCTCTCGGCAACACGCACCGAGGCACAGCGCGCCTACAACAAGCTCACAAAGCGCGAAAAGGCGGCTATCAACGAGCAGCGTCGCCAACAGAAACTCCACGACGAGGCAGTCAAGGAGTTACAAAAGATGCTCAAGGGTAACAAGGTAGGTGCAGGCTTCTCACGCACAACAAAGGGTCTCAACCTCCCCGTGGATGGTGGAACACTGAGCCAGGAGGGCTTCGGAGCAACCATTAGCGGTAAAAAGGGGGATGCTGTAAAGACCATACACGAGGGCATAGTACAGGAGATACAGTACAAGGAGAGCACACGCCGATACACCATATTCCTTGGCTACAACGAGTACCTCGTGACATACACCAACCTAAGCTCGGTATGTGTTAAGAAGGGCGACATTGTAAAGAAGGACCAGAAGATAGGAACCATCGGCAGTGGTATCAGTGCCAAGGATGCACCCTACGTGCGTCTGGCTATTTACGACTGTGAAACGAAGAAGCCTCTCATCGTGTCGGACTTCTTTAAAAAGATATAACCTACGATATGATACATTTCTATAATCAAGAGTGTAACTACCTACCCACCAAACGATTAGCCATACGCAAGTGGATCGCAGAGGTGATTCGTCGCGAGGGGTACACCGCAGGCGAGATAAACTATATATTCTGCTCGTCGGACTACCACCGACAGATGAACCGTGACTTTCTCGGCCACGACTACTACACGGATGTCATCACCTTCGAGGAGCGCGAAAGTAGGGTAGAGGAGGGCATTGTTGCTGGCGAGGTATATATTGACGTGGCAACAGTTGAGGATAATGCTGAATTATACAACGCATTGCCAATCAACGAGATGCGCCGCGTCATTGTACACGGAGCCCTGCACCTATGCGGCCACAAGGACAAGAGCCCTTGGGCCGAGAAGCAGATGCGACGATTGGAGAACAGATACCTTAAACTTCTTAGAGAGGAGATGTTATGATGCGCTACGACGTGGTGGTCATAGGTGCTGGCCATGCCGGTTGTGAGGCAGCTTCCGCAGCTGCCCGATTAGGGTCGCGCACGCTGCTCATAACCATCGACTTGGAGAAGATAGCCTCAATGTCGTGTAACCCTGCCGTGGGCGGCGTAGCTAAGGGACAGATTGTTAGGGAGATAGATGCCATTGGTGGCATGATGGGTCGCATTACCGACAAGACAGCCATACAGTTCCGCATGCTTAACCGCTCGAAGGGGGCAGCCATGTGGAGCCCACGTGCTCAGTGCGATAAGGCGGCCTTCTCGCGCGAATGGCGACATACGCTGGAAAACACTAAAAACCTCTATCTGTGGCAAGATTCGGTCACGGAGATACTCGTAGACCAGACAACCGAGAAACCGCGTGTAAGGGGCGTTAAAACGCGAATGGGCGTGGAGATAGAGTGCAGCAGGGTAGTGCTCACCGCGGGAACTTTCCTTGAAGGCGTTATGCATTGTGGCGAGGCACAGGCCGAAGGTGGCCGCGCTGGCGATCAAGCAGCGCATGGTATCACAGCACAGCTCGTTGGTCTCGGCTTCGAACAGGGTAGGATGAAGACTGGAACACCGGCACGCCTTGATGCCCGCACCATAAACTTCGATGCATTAGAGATTCAGGAGGGTGATGCTGAACCATGCAAATTCTCTTATGATATTGACACAGAGCCAGTTAAGCATCAACTACCATGCTTTATGGTATATACATCTAAGCGTGTACACGACATCCTACGCACAGGCTTCGATCGCTCGCCGCTATTCAATGGCACCATCTCAGGCATCGGCCCACGCTATTGCCCAAGTATTGAGGATAAGCTCCGCACCTTTGCCGATAAGGATCAGCACCAACTCTTCCTCGAGCCAGAGGGTCGCAATACGAATGAGTATTACCTAAACGGCTTCTCATCGTCGCTACCCTACGAGATACAGCTCGAGGCTCTGCACAACATCTCGGGTCTCGAGGATGTACATATCTACCGTCCAGGCTACGCTATCGAATACGACTACTTTCCTCCCACACAACTAAAGCATACGCTGGAAACCAAGCTCGTTGACGGCCTATATTTCGCCGGCCAGGTCAACGGCACAACGGGATATGAGGAGGCTGCGGCACAAGGCCTTATGGCGGGCATCAACGCCAATCGCTCACTCAAGAACGAGGAGGGCATTGTCCTCAAGCGCGATGAGGCATACATCGGCGTACTTATCGACGACCTTGTGACTAAAGGTGTGGACGAGCCATACCGCATGTTTACCTCACGTGCCGAGTATCGTATTCTTCTCAGACAAGACAATGCCGATGCGCGATTAACTCCTCTTGGATACAAAATAGGACTCGTAAGCGAGGAGAAATACGAAAATCTGCTTAAAAAAAATGCAGCCGTAGAATCGCTTATTTCTATGCTCCGTAAGACCTCGGTCAAAATAGGAGAAATTGACAACTATTTAATTTCGCTCGGTGAAGAGCCCTTGACACAAGGGAAAAAACTTTACGATATAGTTTTACGAAGCAACGTAACGATAAATTCACTCAAGGAGGTCGCCCCGAAACTTAAGAACTATATCAACAAAGAGGATCTCGGCGACGAGATTATCGAGCAAGCCGAGATACAGATTAAGTACCGCGGCTATGTCGAGCGAGAGAAATACTACGCCGAGAAGATGCACCGACTCGAAAACATCGCCATTCCCGAGGGTTTCGATTTCAACGCACTACAGTCGCTCACGATCGAAGCACGGCAGAAATTGAGCCGAGTACGACCCACAACCATCGGCCATGCCTCACGTATTCCGGGCGTTTCGCCTGCCGACATTAACGTATTATTGGTAAAATTCGGCCGCTAAATTTGCAAGAAACAGGCCGTAAACTAAAGAGTGTTCCACGTGGAACACTCTGTTTTTAATTAGTGATGAGGAATTAGTAGTGAGTAATTAGTAATAATAGTCACTGGAGAAATAGCATTTGGAACAGCACACCCAAACTTCTTGTCAAAATGGCGCCGAGTGCTACACTCGGCAAAAATGCCAGTGATGGGTAGAACTCGACGTACGTCCCATTGGTGGCATTTTTTGTCAGGGGCCGCAATCGACCCTTATCACAAGAAATATTTGATGTCAAAAGGTAGTAGATGCAACGCTCGGCAAAAGAAATGCGGATGGGCTGTACTAAAGCGTACTGCCCATTCGCATTTACTTTTGTTAGCGGCAGCAGATGCTGCCTTTTCACATCAAATAGAAATTACTCTACAACAACATTCCAGTTGTGAGTATCCTCGCAACGACCATACTGAATGCCCTGAAGGCGATCGTACATCTTCTTGCAAGTCTCACCAACCTTCATACCGTAATCGTAAGTTACGTTGTTGTCGAGGTCATAGAGAGCACCGATAGGCGATATAACCGCAGCAGTACCACAAGCACCAGCCTCCTCGAATGTAGCGAGCTCCTCAACGGGGATATCACGCTCCTCAACAACGAGACCAAGGTCCTGAGCAATCTGACGAAGGCTCTTGTTAGTGATAGATGGAAGGATAGAGTGTGACTTAGGAGTAACATACTTACCATCCTTAATACCGAAGAAGTTCGCAGCACCAAACTCCTCAACCTTGCTGTGAGTAGCAGCATCAAGGTAGAGAACGTTAGAGAAGCCCTTCTGGTGAGCAGCCTCGAGCGACCAGATAGATGAAGCGTAGTTACCACCCACCTTAACGTCACCTGTTCCACGTGGAGCAGCACGGTCCTGGTCACGCATGATGAGAGCCTTGATAGCATTCATACCGCCCTTGAAGTAAGGACCTACGGGAGCACAGAAGATAATGAGGTCAGCCTCGTCAACAGCGCGAACGCCCAAGCAAGTCTTAGTACCGAGAAGGGTAGGACGCAAATAGAGAGAAGCACCTGTCTCGTAAGGAGGAACGAAGTCCATGTTACGGCGAACGCACTCCATACAGCCCTCAACAAACTGCTCAACGGTGGGAGCAGGGAGGCAGAGACGGTTAGCTGAGTTAATCATACGCTTAGCGTTCTCATCGGGACGGAAAAGACGAACCTTACCATCAACGCCACGGAAAGCCTTAAGACCCTCGAAGATCTCCAAACCATAGTGCAAGCACGCTGCAGACATGTGCATCTTGATGTACTCGTCGTCAGTCACCTGCATCTGGCTCCACTGGCCATTCTCGTAGTGATAACGTACATTGAACGCGGTCTTGTAATAGGCAAAACCAAGCTCACCCCATTTAATGTTTTCCATAGTAAAGTAAAAGTTTAATTGGTTATATTTTTGTGTTTTAGGTTGTCGTTATATTGGCTAACCCATTAATATACAGCTTGTTATCCGACCATTGCTCCCGACATTGTCTTATCCTCGGGCTGGACAATCACCAGACGACCAAGCGCATCCTCGGCCATAAGTATCATACCGCGCGACTCGATGCCCTTAATCTCGCGAGGTGCAAGGTTGGCAAGCACCAATACCTGGCGACCAACGAGCTGCTCAGGAGAGTAGTACTCAGCAATACCCGACACGATGGTACGCTTGTCTATACCCGTGTCAATCGTAAGCTTCAGAAGCTTCTTTGTCTTTGCAACCTTCTCGGCCGCAAGGATAGTCGACACGCGAATATCCATCTTCTGGAAGTCGTCGAACGTAACCTCAGTCTTCTGCTCCGCAACGTTTTTAGCAGCCTCAGCCTCGAGCTTAGCACGGCGCGAAGCCTCGAGCTTGGCGAGCTGTGCCTGGATTACGTCATCCTCGATCTTCTCGAAAAGGAGTTGTGCCTCACCGATGGTATGACCAGCACCGAGGAGCTCCATAGAGCCGAGCTCATCCCACTGGAACTTATCAACAGCCAACATCTTGAGCATCTTATCTGCCGAGAATGGCATAAATGGCTCGATTGCGATGGCCGTGTTTGCGGTGATCTGCAACGCTATATTAAGTATGGTCTTCACACGCTCGGGGTCAGTCTTAACCACCTTCCAGGGCTCTGTGTCGGCGAGATACTTATTACCTATGCGCGAGTATGCCATGGCATCCTTCAACGCCTCGCGGAAGTGGTAGTGCTCGATGTTACGCTCCAACGAAGCCTTTATCTTCTGCATCTCCTCGATTGTTGCCACGTCGTAATCCGTGAGCTCTCCGCGCTCAGGCACAACGCCGTCGTAGTACTTCTTCGTGAGCACTAATGCGCGATTCACGAAGTTACCCAACACGGCCACGAGCTCCGAGTTGTTGCGCGCCTGGAAATCCTTCCACGTGAAGTCGTTGTCCTTGGTCTCGGGGGCGTTGGCGCACAACACGTAGCGCAAAACATCCTCCTTGCCAGGGAACTCGTCGAGGTACTCATGGAGCCATACAGCCCAGTTCTGCGACGTAGAAATCTTATCACCCTCGAGGTTAAGGAACTCGTTTGCAGGAACATTCTCGGGAAGGATATAGTCGCCGTGAGCCTTCAACATCGCAGGGAATACTATACAATGGAACACAATGTTATCCTTGCCGATGAAGTGTACCATCTTGGTATCCTCGCTCTTCCAGTACTTCTCCCAGTCAGGCGTAAGATCCTTAGTAGCAGAGATATATCCAATAGGAGCGTCGAACCAGACGTACAATACCTTACCATCAGCTCCCTCAACCGGCACGGGAATACCCCAGTCCAAGTCGCGGCTTACGGCACGTGGCTGGAGGCCAAGGTCGAGCCAGCTCTTGCACTGACCATATACGTTCGACTTCCACTCCTTATGCCCCTCCAAGATCCACTCGCGAAGGAAGCCTTCGTACTTATCCAATGGCAAGTACCAGTGCTTAGTCTCGCGCTTCACGGGCACAGCACCCGATACGGCACTCTTGGGGTTTAGCAACTCATCGGGTGAGAGCGTCGATCCGCACTTCTCGCACTGGTCGCCGTATGCCTTCTCGTTCTGGCAGTGGGGACACGTACCCACAATATAACGGTCGGCGAGGAACGTCTGTGCCTCCTCGTCATAGTACTGCATAGATGTCTGCTCTATAAACTTACCCTCATCGTAGAGCTTGCGGAAGAAATCCGCAGCCGTCACGCGATGTGTTGCCGACGAGGTGCGCGAGTAGATGTCGAACGACATGCCGAGACGACGGAACGACTTCTCGATGATCTCGTGATAGCGGTCAACCACCTGCTGGGGTGTGATACCCTCCTTGCGCGCCTTGATGGTGATGGGCACGCCGTGCTCATCGCTACCGCATACCGAGATTACATCGTAGCCCTTCAGACGAAGGTATCGTGTGTAGATATCCGACGGCACATAAACACCGGCCAGGTGGCCGATATGTACTGGGCCATTTGCATAGGGTAGTGCCGAAGTGATAAGATAACGCTTGTATTCTTTGCTCATATTATTGTTTATTACTCTTGTCTAAGTTACTGATGCTACGGCGATAAGCACACACCGTGCTACGCCCCAGCGCATAATACGTAACAAAGGTAATAAAAATTATGCTAAACGCCAATAATAAAACTTATAAAATTGGCAGCCCATACCCAATTATTTGGCCGTGCACGATAATACGGTATGGCTGATGGGAACTATGGGTCAGATGGGTTACGTGAGTTACATGAGCCCAGCAAACAAAAAACCCAATGTGATACTCAGACCCACATAACCCATAATAACCCAACGAACCCATAATAACCCAAAAACCTACATAACCACCGAACACACCCAACAAAATCCTAACAAAATAAGATGCGGGTATTATTTTTAATACCCGCATCACATAAGTTCCTGCAAATTAATTTATTGCCATTTCTTAGAAATCGTAGCCGACAATCATATCTGCGTAGTCGCTCCAACCCTCTGCCGTTTTATAAGCCTCTACTGAGTCCGTAGGGACATAAATCTTACGATCTGAAACATTACCATAGAACATTGAATCAGTTCCCTTAGGCGGATAAATCGGCTTACACCAAATGGTTGTGAGCTTTTCACAACTTGCAAACGAACAATGCATAATCTCCGTTACACTCTCTGGTATCGTTATACATACTAAATATGCACATGAGTCAAAAGCATAATGACCAACTTTAGTTACATTGTGAGGAATGACGTATTCTGTAGCATCACAACCAATTGCATAAGCAATAAATGTATCATTAACTATCAAGCTGCGACCATCATTTGTTGCATATTTACCCTTAAACTCCGATAGAAGTGTACATCCATAAAACGCACCTTCTTCAATTTTTTCGACATTATTAGGTATAGTAACTGTTGTAACATGCTTACAATCCTGGAAGGCACAATTACCAATAGAAACTACACTATCTGGAAGGATAATATCCGATAAACTATTACAGCCAGCAAATGCTTGACGATAAATTGTTTCAAGCTTACTGCCAAAGGTTACATTCATAAGGTTACGACAACCAGCAAAAGCCCTCTCTCCGATAGATACAACGCCATCCAAGATAATAATATCCGTAAGACTTATACACTCATAGAATGCCTCGTAACCGATTGTTGTCAAAGTACTTGGTAGATGGACACTTGACATATTCACACACCTGAAGAAGGCTCCTCTATCAAGCGTTGTTACGCCCTCGGGAATAATAACACTTGTAAGAGCAGATCTCCAAGAGAACGCCTCACGTCCCAACTTGGTGATATTACCATCAAACAACATCACACCAAATCCCGTCTCGGCATCCCAGCTACTTGAAATAAACGTTGCATCTATATCATCCAGACGATGGGGTGTAACCTTCTCAGTAGCAGTGTAGAATATCTCATTGCCGATAGGGTATGTTGGGAAGAACTCTATCGCGGCCATCGGCTGGATATGGTTGCGCTCTATGGTGAGGGCCTTGTCCGTAGACTTTGCCATAATATGTCCATCCGTAGCCTCAACCTCAACAGTGAGACCCTTAGCAAAGGTCTGCGGAGGAAGCGCAACATAGAAAGCCGTAGCCTCGGCACCGAGCTCTACGCCCTTGCCACAGTCGAGAGTAACCTCAGTAAGCACCATATCCTCAAAGACGAGATTTGCTCCAGCACCACCCGTAGCATTTTCACCCTCATCCTCAACAACATCACCAGCCTCAGAAGCAAGGATGGCGGTAGCGTCGGCCGAGTTAATATATAGCTCGCCAGCAACCTGCTCACCATCGTTACCGCGCACGGTAATAGACTTAACCATCTCGCCCTCACCCGTAAGCTGCAACTTAAGCCAGCCACACACGTTCTTAAGCGAGATATTATTGTACTCGCTCTGCGAGATCATAATATTACCATCCAAGCCGTAGCTATCCTCAAGGTAAGTCTGCACGGCAGGCATCATAGCCTGAACATTACAGGTACGAGGGTTGATGTAGTAGTTCTCGTTATAGGGGTAAACTACAACAATGTCCGAAAGCGACACGGTAGCCTCGGGCGTTGATACGCGCTTGAGATCTGCCGTGCGTGCGCCAGTCTCGCCCGTGTACTGCCACTTCTGGTTAGCGTCCGAGCGGTAGAAAACAGACACAAGGTCGCCCTCAGTCCATACGGTCTTCTGAGCCTCGTTAAGCTGGATACGAGTCTCGTCATCCTCAAAGCCAACAGTTAGGGTCTCCGGGGCTTCGTCAACGATGGGTTGGATGCCTGTTTGCTCATTGATGGCATCCTTCGAGCAGGCTGCAAACATCATTGCAGCGAGTGCAAAAAATAATAATCGTTTCATAGTATAATTGTTATGTTTAAGTTCGTTACCACTCCTGATCAGGGTTTTCGATGGGGTCTTCTATCGAATTAGAGAAGCCCGCTTCAACAAGCACCTCGACAACATCTATGTCGGGCGATAGATAGGGATAAAGTCTATTCATTTTTATTACATCAAATTTAAGTTATCAGTCACAACAAACCATCCAACTCCCAAATGGAAATACTTATATAAATAGAAAGTGTGGAGTCGATTAGTCTATCTGAATGGAGGTTCTGGAATACCTAAGCTACAAATAAACAATACCCCACACTCGTATTGAGTACGGGGCAGAACACCCCAGACTATACAATACGGAGTGACGAGTGCGTTGCTCTCCTTGTAGCATCGAAATTTTCCAGATTTCCATTCAAGGATAAAAGCTAATACACTTTCATCAATAATATGTCATCGCAGAGTACGACCTCTACGATAAAACAAAGGTACAAAAATATTTTAATTGTTCACCTAAACACCCACAAAAAAAGAATCGTGATAATTTTTTAATTTTTTAATTATATTACGTAAGAATTTTTTGTATCTTTGCGAAGTATTTGCATACGAACACTTAGTAGAAAGATTTTCTAATAACTAAATATAGGTTGTAATATGATTAATTACAAGGATTTAGGTCTCGTGAATACACGCGAGATGTTCAAGAAGGCCGTAGATGGCGGCTACGCAATTCCTGCGTTCAACTTCAACAACATGGAGCAGCTCCAGGCTATCATCATGGCTGCTGCTGAGACAAAGTCGCCCGTGATCCTCCAGGTATCGAAGGGTGCTCGTCAGTATGCCAACCAGACACTCCTCCGCTACATGGCTGAGGGTGCTGTTGAGTATGCCAAGGAGCTCGGCTGGGAGAACCCCCAGATCGTTCTTCACCTCGACCACGGTGACTCGTTCGAGACATGCAAGAGCTGTATCGACATGGGCTTCTCATCGGTTATGATCGACGGCTCACACCTTCCCTACGAGGAGAACGTAGCTCTCACGAAGAAGGTTGTTGACTATGCACACGCACACGGCGTTGTTGTAGAAGGCGAACTC
>CALBKP010000031.1 GCA_937895825.1 uncultured Alistipes sp.
AGCGTACGAGTTGAATATCGGCACGTGTAATCATCTCTTACTCTTGGTTTTGTGTATTCTGCTCGTTGTGAATCGAAAGCAACTCTTCGAGGCGAGCTACGGGTGTTGTGTCGAGCGAGGCGAAGCGTCCCGTCTGGTAACGGTAGTAGCCCGAAATGGCAATCATCGCAGCGTTGTCGGTTGTGAACTTTAATTCTGGGAGGAATGTGCGCCATCCGCGGCGACGACCAGTCTCAGTGATGCCATCGCGTAGGCCCGAGTTTGCCGAAACACCTCCGGCAATGGCTATATCCTTGATCCCCGTGGCTTTAGATGCCTTAATGAGCTTGTCGAGGAGTATGTCGACTATGGTTCGCTGCAATGATGCGCATAGGTCGGCCTTATTCTTCTCTACGAAGTCGGGATCCTCCTTCACAGCATCGCGTAAGGTGTAGAGAAACGAGGTCTTAAGACCTGAAAACGAGTAGTCGAACTCGCCCTCGACATGTGGCTTAGCAAACTTGAAGGCCTTGCTATCGCCCTCCTTAGCCAAGCGGTCTATGACTGGGCCGCCAGGGTAGGGTAGCCCCATTACCTTGGCGCATTTATCGAAGGCCTCGCCCGCAGCATCATCTATGGTCGTGCCGATAATCTCCATCTCTGTTGGTGAGTCCACGCGTACAATCTGTGTGTGTCCGCCGCTGACCAAGAGGCAGAGGAACGGAAAGTCGGGGTGGGGTAGCTCCCTGTCGGGTAGGTCGACAAAGTGTGAAAGGATATGTCCCTGAAGATGGTTAACCTCGACGAGCGGGATGTTGTGGGCGATGGATAGTCCCTTGGCGAATGATACGCCGACAAGCAGCGAGCCCAATAGTCCGGGTCCGCGGGTAAAGGCTATGGCGTCAACCTTGTCGATTGTTATGCCAGCCTCCTTTAGGGCGGTGTCGACAACGGGGATGATATTCTGCTGGTGGGCACGCGAGGCGAGCTCCGGAATCACGCCGCCATACTTCTGGTGTACTGCTTGTGAGGCAATTACATTCGAGAGAAGTGTTCGGTTGCGGATGACAGCCGCCGATGTGTCGTCGCACGACGACTCGATGCCGAGTATTGTAATGTCCATAATGGATAAGTTTTTTTGCTTTTTATCTCAATTTTTTTCTATTATAATAGAAAAATTACTACATTTGTAGGTTAATTGCTGTAAAACGTCTAAAAACAAATTGCCGTTTCAATGCGCAAAGTTATAAAAATATTGGCAAAGGTGCTATCAACAATCATTTTGTTGTTGATATTTTTGCCTGTTGCCATAACTCTTGTGCTAAATATTGATTCAGTGCAGAATGTAATCGTTGACAAGGCATCGCGCTTTGCCTCGGAGTATCTGGATGCGCGCGTGAGCATCGAGCGAATAAATCTTGACCTCTTTTCGCGCGTGCGAGTCGAGGGTTTCTATGTGGAGGACTACGAAAAGGACACGATGCTCTACGTTAAGCGTGCTACTGCCTCGATCTCAAGCCTCAATATAAAGCATGATGGCTTGCATCTGTCCGAGGCGGAGGTTGATGGTGCAATGTTCCACTTGCGCGAGTTGGCCGACGGCGAGCTCAACATCCGCCCTATTGTGCGAAAGTTGCAAAAGCCGAACTCTAATAGCAACTTCAGACTATACATCGACGACATCACTGGCCACGACCTCGAGTTTCGCTACGAGCGCCTTGTGCATCGTGATCCAGAGTATGGTATCGACTACTACGACATGCAAATCAGGGATATTGAGGCTACGGTGCGTGACTTCTCGGTAGTAAAGGGTGCTGTGGAGTGCGAGGTGACGAGCCTTTCGGGCCGAGAGCGCAGTGGCTTTGAGATTGACGATATAAATAGCAGTTTATATGTAAATCGTGGTGTTATCCGCTTCGAGGAGTTTAGGGCTGCGACGGCTACATCGTCGATCTACCTGCCGTTGATGATTATAAAGGGCGAAAATTGGGAGCAGTATAAGAACTATATTGACGAGGTAGATATGATTGGCTATGTAGCCGAGTCGACCATATCGACCGACGATCTTGGATATTTCGCCCCTGGACTTAAGGATTGGAATACGACGGTAAGCGATATACAGGCTACGTTTGAGGGTGTCGTTAAGAATTTTAAGGGTGATCTTATAGGTGCTACTATCGGTAAGGAGAGCTTTGTGCGTGGTACCTACCATATCATCGGATTGCCAGATTGGCGCACATCTAACTACGTTATTGGCATTGAGGAACTACGTGCTACTTCCGAGGATATAACGACGCTCACGGATAACATCTTACGTGAACCACTCCCTGCGAAGGTTATGGATATTTTTGATCGGGCAGAGTGGGTTAAGTTGCGTGCAACGTATGGTGGTCGTTTCTCGTCGTTCCGTGTTGTGGGTAATGTCGATACAGGAGCAGGAAATGTGTCGGGCGATGTGAAGATACGACAGATTAATGGTGGACGATATGATGTGGGGGGCATATTGTCGACCAATAGCCTTGATTTGGGTAATCTGCTTGGTGTTCAGAAACTACATCGACTAAACTCTGATATAGCCCTTGCTGCCACGATGGGTAGTAGTGCATCGGGCGGTATCATCGGTAATGTAGATGTTAAGGTCAATGGCTTAGGCTTTGGTGACTACGTTTATAGCGCCATCTCGGGTACGGGGCGTGTGGAGGGTAATACGTATCTTGCCGAGGTTAACTCAGATGACCCAAACTTAGAGTTCGGTATGTTTGCCAGTGTTGATATGGAGAGAGAGCTACCTGCCTATGCCATATCGATGGATTTGCGACGTGCCGATTTGCAGGCATTGGGCTTCAATCGCCGTGACTCGGTGTCGGTGCTTTCGGCAAGTATAGGTGCCGAGATTGCAGGCCGCGAGATTGAGGATATGGATGGCAGCATAAGCATCGCCAATGGTCAGTATAGCTATCCTGGCGGTGATGTGAGCCTTGACCGCCTACGTATAGATTTCGAGTCTGGTAATCGCAAGAAGATGGTGCGCTTGGAGTCAGAGTATTTCACGCTCGACTACATGAGTCCATCGTCGTACCGCGAGGTGTATGACTACATATATAACTCGCTCAAGACCTACGTGCCCCTGCTCTACGATAATAGCTCACATATAACAACCGATGGCGGGGCCAACAATCCTAACGACTATACTGCTATCACGTTCCATGCGGGCGATGGCGTGAATGAGCTACTGGATGCAGTGGCCGGTGGATTGGTCATTGCTCCAGATACGGAGATGGCCATAATGTTTAACCCAAAGAGCAACAACCTATCGTTGCAGGGCTCATCCGAGGCGTTGGAGTACTCGGGAATTATACTTGCCAATGCACGGTGGGACATCAATAATAAGGATAGCAGAGATTCGTTGTCGGTGCGTGTCAACTCCGAGGGACTATACATTGGTGCCCGACCGTTGATGCCTAACTTGAATCTTGTGGGTGGAGCGCGTGAGAATCGAATAAGCGTTACCGCAGGCTTTAGTCAGGAGAGCGATGGTAGCAGCAATAATGCAGCGATGCTCGGACTGAGTGCTAAGTTTAGCCGTAACCCGAGAACAAATCGCCGTTCGATGCATATAGACATCGCACCCTCATATTTTACGACAGCTACGCAGCAGTGGCGATTGTTCTCGCGTGGTATAGATATCGACTCAACTCATGTCAGCGTTCGTGAGCTGCGCATAGCTCGCCCCGACCAGCAACTTATCATCGATGGTGTCGCCTCGCGCGAGCGTAGCGACTCGATACGACTTACGCTCGATAACTTCGACATATCGCCACTCTCGGCTTTGATTAACCGCTGGGGTTATAACTTAGGTGGTGTATCGAATGGTTATGCTACTGTTAAGTCGGCACTAAATAATCCCGAGATTGAGGCTCGCATCAATCTCGACGACATCGATGTCAATGGTATCAAAGCTCCGCCGCAGGAGATCACTTCGAACTGGGACTTTGAGGCTAACCGCGCACGTGTGATTATACGTGACCGTCAGTCGTTAGATACGGTGATACGTGGCTACTATCAGCCACAGGGCAACCGATACATGGCTGAGGCACGTATGCGTCGTGTGAAGTTAGGACTTATCTCGCCCTTCCTCAAGGGTATCATATCGGATATGGAGGGTGATGCCAATGTGATTGCTAAGGTTGTGGGTGAAGGCCGCCAAGCTACGTTGAGCGGTCAGGCTACGGTTGACTCGATAGGTGCCACCATCGACTATACCCAGGTGCGCTACACAGCACCATTTGCCACGGTTAAGATTGTGGACAACAATATCATTGCGGAGCGTGTGCCTGTCTACGACCCCGAGGGTAATGTAGGACATTTCTCGATGGATATTAGCTTAGACCACCTCTCGAACATCACTTACGGCTTCGATATTGATGCTCGTAATATGTTGGTGCTGGACACCGACGCTAAGGATAATGATCTCTTCTATGGCCACGTCTACGCCTCGGGTTCGGCATCGTTCAATGGCGACAAGCGAGGGATAAAGATGGATATTGATGGCACGAGTGCCGATAACTCGAAGTTCTATATGCCGCTGGCTGGTAAGGAGGATGTGTCATACGCAGACTTTGTCAAGTTTAAGGAGAGCAACGCTGAAAGTGTAGATTCAACGTTCCTCACACGTCGTATGATGGCCTACGAACGTAAGACACGTGCGGTGAATGCCGACGGCGGAATGATGGATATAGATATGACACTCAATGTGTTGCCTAATATCGAGATGCAGTTGGTTATCGACCCTACGGTAGGCGATATCATCAAGGGTAAGGGCTCGGGACAGCTCAATATGCATATCGTTCCTAAGGCCAACATCTTTGAGATGCGTGGTGATGTGGAGATCTCGGAGGGTACATACCTTTTTACACTGCAGAACATTATCAATAAGCTCTTTACCGTTGTTCCTGGGTCGTCGATACACTGGACTGGCGAGCCTCTTGGTGCAACGCTAAATATCGATGCCGTATATAGCACGAAGGCATCGTTGCGCCCGTTGATTGGTAGCTCGGTGCAGGGTATCGATACCACGCGTGCAGTGCCGGTGGATTGTTATATCAAACTTACTGATGAGCTTATGGCTCCGACCGTAACCTTTGATGTGCAGGTGCCGAACGTAGCACCCGAGATACAGACGGTGATACAATCAACGCTTAACGACCAGCAGGCTATTGCTACGCAGATGTTCTGGCTGTTAGCGGCAAACTGCTTCTCGGCTGATGATACTGGTGCCATGGGTGCTTCGCTATCCGCAACGACAGGCTTTGAACTACTATCTAATCAGCTTAGCAATTGGCTATCGGGCGATAACTACAACATTGTGCTGCGATACCGTCCGCGTACGGAGCTTACGGGTGATGAGGTGGACTTCGGCTTCTCGAAGAGTTGGTTTAATAATCGCCTTATCGTGGAGTTGGAGGGTGGTTATCTGTCGGATGCCTCGAGCCAGGCTACGGAGAGGGCCTCGAACTTTGTGGGTGAGGCATTCGTTACATGGCTCATCGACCCTGATGGCACGTTCCGTTTCCGAGGCTTCACGCAGACTATCGACCGATATGGTGAGAACCAGGGTATGCAGGAGTCGGGTATCGGTCTCTATTACAGCGAGAGCTTCAATACGTTCAAGGAGCTTGGACGTAGCATCAAGAGCCACTTTGTTCGTCGTGATAGTATGGGTCGTGTAATCTCGCGTAGGCAGCACCGAGCTATAAAGGCGAATGAGAAGGCGCTGAAGCGAATAGAGAAGAGTAATAATATGCCTAAGCCAGACGTTAAAAAGTAAGTAAAACATAGATAATAATTAATAACTAAAAAGCTTTTAAACATTATGATTAACAATGTAAATGCTAACCCCTCGATGGAGGAACTTGTTCTCGAGCAGACAGACTCATTGGCAATGGCTGAGGAGGCCGCACGTCAGGCTGGTGAGGCAGCTGAAACCATGTCTATTGGCTTCTGGGATCTGTTTGTGAGTGGCGGCTGGTTGATGTGGGTACTTGTAGCCCTCGCGGCTGTGATGATCTTTATCTTTGTGGAGCGATTCATCGCAATACGTAAGGCAACACGTATCGACAACAACTTTATGAATCGCATCCGTGATTATATCCTGGAGGGTAACATCAATGCCGCTATCGACTTATGCCGTCGTACTGACTCACCCGTAGCACGTATGGTCGAGAAGGGTATCGAGCGTATTGGTCGACCTATGGGTGACATACAGACTGCTATCGAGAATGTTGCAAACGTTGAGGTAGCAAAGCTCGAGGCTGGACTTCCTTGGTTGGCATCTATCTCAGGTGGTGCTCCTATGATCGGTTTCTTGGGTACGGTAGTAGGTATGGTGCAGGTATTTATCGACATGTCGGCAAACCAGTCGGGTGCTATCGAGCTCTCGCAGCTCTCGGCAGGTATGTACGTTGCGATGGTGACGACCGTAGGTGGTCTTATCGTAGGTATCCCTGCATACTTCGGTCATAACTACCTCGTAGCTCGCATCGAGAAGCTTATCTTTAGAATGGAGGCTACGACAATCGCCTTTATGGATATCCTTAACCAGCCCGTACAAAAATAGTTGAGCTATGGCAATCAAGCGAAGTTCTAAAGTAGATTCGTCGTTCTCATCGTCGTCGATGACTGACCTTATCTTCTTGTTGTTGGTCTTCTTTATCCTCGCAACTACACTTATAAACCCCAATAATGCGGTGAAGCTCACGCTTCCTTCGTCATCGAGTGAGGAGGGTGATCCCTCGGTTATCGCCCTTTCGGTTGTTGGTGATATGTCGAGCCCATCAGGGTATAAGTATTTTATCAATAGCAACGAGGAGTACAACGAGGTTACAGAGGTAGCTGCGGCTTTACGTCTGCACTATGCCGAGTATGAGGGTCGCCCTGCGGAGGATCGTCCCTATATATCGTTGCGTTGCGACGAGAAGGTAACGGTCGATGCGTTGGTGGAGATTATAGACCTCACGCGTGAGGAGGAGTATAAAATGGTGCTTGCCACCAAGGAGAAGAGATAATGGAGTATTACGATCCAATAGATCGCACGTCGAAGCGTTATGCCGCCCTTGTCACTGTTGTTGTGATGCTCGGTGGTAGCCTGCTACTCGGTCTGATCAAGATAGATGTCAGCCGTTTTGATAGGCTATCTCCGCCGTTGGAGATAGTATTCGAGACCGAGGCTGTGGCAGAGGAGCCACCGCGTGTGGTACAGCAGAGTGCCCCGACAGATCAGCGACGTGACCGTGCGCCAGCGCATGTCGAGGAGGCTAAGCGTGAGTATAGCAACCAGACCTCGGGTGAGGCAGAGAAGACTGAAACGGTGAATCCCAATGCGCTGTTTAAGCCTACGGTGGGTAATAGCGCGGAGAGTGTGCCAGAGGGTAATCGTCTTGCACCAGACGGAGCTGAGGAGCGCAATCGTGGCGCGGGTACGGGATATAACCTCCAGGGTACCGATCAACTCGATGCTGGTCTTCAGGGTCGAGGCCTAAGGGAGGGGTTGCCTAAGCCTACGACAAGCTACAATACGGCTGGTAGAGTGGTTGTATATGTTACGATTGATAGCGATGGTAACGTTCTTACGGCTAAGGTCGACCTTAATGGAACGACCACGTCAGACGATACGCTACGTCGCCTTGCCGTTGAGGCAGCGCTGAAGGCTAAGTTTAGGCCCAGCAGCCGTACGGCACAGGGTGGTAGGATTACCTACGACTTTAAACTACTTTAATTATGCGACGTATATTAACGATAGTGTTTGCCTTTATGGTCGCGACTGGGGGTTTTCTCTGGGCGCAAGAGCCTAATGGTGCTGAGATAGAGTTTCAGACCAAGGTTATCGACCTCGGGACACTCTTTCGGGATGATGATAAGCAGATTGTGCGCCTGTCGTTTACCAATACGGGTGATGTGCCACTCGTGATTACCGAGGTGCGTACCAGTTGTTCGTGTACGACGGTGAAGTATGATAGACATCCGGTAAAGGCTGGAGAGCGCGGGACACTTAATATAACGATGGATCCGTCAAAAGCACCCGAGGGTGGCTTCTATCGCGTGTTGCAGGTATTCTCTACGGCGCGTAGTGGCGTGCAACATATTACGCTTAAGGCAGAAATTGAATGATAAAAGATAGTATTATGGAGATTAAACGATTGATGTTAAACCCGCTGTGCGAGAATACCTACATTGTTTGGGACGATACGAAGGAGTGCGTCATCATCGATGCCGGTGCTCTGCTCGAGCGAGAGAATAAGATGGTGGCTGATGTCATCGAGGAGCATGGCCTCCGCCCCGTTATGGCTATAAATACCCATGGTCACTTCGACCATGTGGGCGGCGTTGCGTTCCTTAAGGAGAATTACGGCGTGAAGTTCGCCTGCTCATCGAAGGATCAGTTCCTGCTCGATGCCTCTACATCGCAGGGTGTGATGTTTGGTATACAGTGTAACCCTGTGCCAGCGATTGATATAGACCTCGACACGGTGGAGAGTGTTAAGTTCGGAAATACGGAGTTGAGGGTGCTTAAGACTCCTGGTCATACCCCTGGTCATGTGTCGCTCTTCTCAGCCGAGAATAAGGCACTCTTTACGGGCGATACACTCTTTCGTGAGAGCATCGGCCGTACCGACCTGCCTGGTGGCGACTACTCGTGGATTATGAAGTCTATCTTGGAGCAGATTGTGCCTCTGGGCGATGATGTAGCCATCTATCCTGGTCATGAGCGTGAGTCGACCATCGGTCATGAGGTGTTGTACAACCCCTTCATCGTTGAGGTGCTGAACAACGAGGTTAACTATAAAGGATAGAGCGATGCGTATAGATATTATTACGGTTGTCCCCGAACTGTTGGCTTCGCCGCTGAATGAGTCCATCTTGAAGCGTGCGCAGGAGTCGGGACATGCCGAGATTTATGTGCATAACCTTCGCGATTATACCGACGATAAGCGTCGCACGGTCGACGATTATCCGTTCGGTGGCGAGGCGGGTATGGTTATGAAGATCGAGCCTGTCTACCGCTGCATCGAGAAACTCAAGTCGGAGCGTGACTACGACGAGATTATCTTCACCTCGCCCGATGGCATCACGTATAACCAGCACGAGGCAAACCGCTTGTCGCTGATGAAGAATATCATCATCCTCTGTGGCCACTATAAGGGTATCGACTACCGTATCCGCGAGCACCTTATCACGCGCGAGATATCTATCGGTGACTATGTTCTCACGGGTGGCGAGCTTGCAGCGTGCGTCATTGCCGACTCCGTGGTGCGTAT
>CALBKP010000032.1 GCA_937895825.1 uncultured Alistipes sp.
CACCTGCATTTTGGCTTGAAAGAGCGTTGTACGTGTTACCATTAGGCTGACCATCTGAGCCGTAACCGTGTTTGCTCTCAGTAATAGAATTACTATAGGTGGGGTTGCTACTATAGTTGCCAATTGCGCCAGTCTCATCGTAAGTCTCGAGACCGAAAATAATACCCTCTTCAAGATTGGTATTGAATACGGTGCGGATCGAACGCTGAGTGAACGAGCAGAGTGCCTTGGTCGAAATGCTGTGGCCGTCAGCCGAAATCTGCGGCTCCTGCAAAATACGCATTACACGGTCCTCCTTATTTACGAAGTCCTGCCACTTGGTTGCAGTCTTGTCCAACGGATTAACGCTGTAGAAGTACTCATTGATAAATGCTACAACCGACAACTCGTTGTTGCTGTCGTTGCCATCGGTAGCCAGACCCTTAACATACTTCAAGAAGTCAACGGTCTTCATCAGATTAGAATTGCCCGAAGGATATCCACAGAGAGTACTCTGACCAGTCTTATTTTCGCCAGCCCAGAACTCAACCCACTCAGTATCGAACTTCGAACCGAAATCAGCCTTCTCGATATCAGCCCAAGTGATCATTGCACCCTTGTTTGCCTCGTCCATATAGGGAGTCGAAACAACCAATACTACATCGTTGTCGCCCGTAGGCAGTGCAGTAAGGTTAAGGTTCAGCAGTACCTGCTCGTAGTGAGCGTCGAGGGTGTAGACCATCGTCGAGCCTTCGAGGTTGATCACAGTACCCTCAGCACCGTGCTGGAACTCATCATCGTCCCACATCTCCTTTTTCTCAGCCTCAACAACAATGTTCTCAACGCCGTTAACGGTTACGGTGTAGTTGTAGAAAGTGTTACGATTTACGTTGAAATCGGTAGCGTCAGCTGCGAAATCACCCAAGTGGATAGTGTACTTAACGGTTGCCGAGATAGGCTCGCCCTTAGCGTTAGTACCCTTACCCTCACCGAGGATCTCAACATAGGTTGCGTTAGCCAAACCGTGAGCAAACTCTTCGTGCTTGCCACCGTTTACGTCCTTGCGGAGCTCGCGGTCGTTGTAGTTAGCAACGCCCTTAGCCTTACCAGCCTTGTTCTCCAACATATAGAACTCGATAACCTGAGCACCCTGATTCTCAACGAAGTCAGTCATACCGTCGTAGTTCTTGAACTTAACGTCCGAAGCAACGCCGCCCTCAAATACAGCACCGCTCGTAGGAACATTCTTCACGTTGTACTGAGTCGGAGTGAAGGTGAAGTTCGAGTTGCCGTTCTTGATCGTGAAGTTAACCTTAGCGTAGGGACGCTTAACCTGGATATTACCGGTCAGACCAAACTGCTGCGATGCAACAACGCCCTCCAACTTGCCGCTCATAGTCATAGTGCTGAACGGGGTGTTCAGAAGCTCCAACGACATCAGCAACTTGGTTAAGTCATTGTAGTTGCCAGCAACTGCAGTGAAATCTGCAACATTACCCAAGCTACTCTCGGTGTTAGCAATTGCATAGATATCAACTACCTGACCGTCGTCAAACGACGTTGTAGTGGTGATGTTGTAAGTACGAGTATAGTTACCTGACTGGGTAGCTGTACCAAGAGTAACGCTCTCGTTACCCAGAGCCTCCTTGCTGTTGTGATCGAAGAAGAAGAGGTGAACGCTGGTTACGTTCGACTCCTGCTCCTCAGTTGCACGGGTAATCTCCACCATCTCGTTGCTGGGGACTACCAAACTGAATTTACCTTTTACGGTACCACCGAAACCGAAATTATCGACATTGGCATCTTCTTGACACGAGAACATCAGCACCGAAGCTAATGCAATCGCAAATATGTTAAAAAATCTTTTCAAAGGGAAATAAGGAGGCCGAAGGATCATGAAAATAACCGATTTTTTTCGTAAAAAAAGCTCCAGTGAAGTGGCAAAAGACCGCTTAAAATTTTTATTGGTATCCGATGGTTTGTGCTCACCTGAAGTGATGGAATTAATCAAGAATGATATTATAGAGGTCATCTCCAAACGCTTGGAAATAGATGCTCAAGGTTTGGAAATCCAGCTTACGGAAACAGAAACAGAGGATAATGGAAGAGCACCTACCATCTGTGCTAATATTCCCATTAAAAGTATAAGAAGAAAATAGAACAGTAAAGACCATCGGGTAGAAAACTACTTGATGGTTTTTTACTTTAAAATAAGGATAGAATGATATCAGGAGTTTGTAGTGGATGTATCAG
>CALBKP010000033.1 GCA_937895825.1 uncultured Alistipes sp.
TAGAGAAGTCGTAACCGAGCTCACCGAACTGCCACATCATCTTAGGATATGGGGCGAGGAAGTGGAAGGCATAGACAGCCTGCAGACGCTTTGATATTACAGCCCAGTCATCCTTAACGTAGGTCTGACCATTAGTGATAGCCTTGTAGGCGATACGCTCCTCGTCGTGGGTCTCGATGTTGTTGATGCGACCGCGCTTGATATCCGAGAAGTTAGACTGGCTACCTGCACGTGTTACACTCTGACGGCTTGCCTGCGCAGGCTTAGCACCATCGACCATAACGTAGATCTTCATTGTCTCGGGCTGGAAATAGAAGTCATACTTTACACCTACCTCGGCATTCATAAGCACGTTCTTATCACCATTGAGCGAGATGACTGCGCCAAGCTCATTGAGCTTCGTACCATCGGCAACGCCGTACGACGTATCCCAGTTGCGGTTCTTGCGCACCTTGAATACGCAGCCCTCTTTGTTTGCATCGGCAAAGATAACATCCTCGGCCACGAGGTAACCATCAGCCTCAACGAAAGCGATGTCAGTAGTCCAGTTGTTATTCTTGAAGTCACCCATAAGGCCCCAGAAGCCATCAACCGAGCCATCGTCGTACCAGCCCATAACGGTCTCGCCATAGCCACCCATAGCGTTATTGCTCCAGCAGAGAGCACCAACCTTCGTATAGAGTTCGTTCTCCTCCTTCTGATCGCAGAAATGCTCGAAGATGACGTAAGCATCCTGCTCAACCTCGCGGATAGCCGTAGCATAGTCCGAGAGGATAGTGATACGCTCCGCAGAGTAGCCACCAGCATCATAGTTGCCAGGGTTCTGCACGAAGCCCTTAGTAAGGTCGAAACGGAAACCATCGACCTTATACTCCTCCAACCAATACTTCAACACATCCTTGAAGTATGAGCGAGTCTTGGGATAGAGGTGTTTGAAGTCGTGGAACACACTCCAGTTATGAGGTGCATCGACGTTGAAGAAGGGGTTATCGGGAGCAGTCTTATTGGCACCCGAATCCCACCACATCTTAGCCCAAGGGAACTGACCCGTGGCGTGGTTGAACACAACATCAAGGATCACGGCAATACCGCGCTTGTGACACTCGTCGATAAATCTCTTATATGCCTCCTCCGTACCATAGGCCTTGTCGGCAGCGAAGTAGAAGCAAGGATTATAGCCCCACGAGTCGTTGCCGTCGAACTCCTGGATAGGCATAAGCTCAATAGCGTTTATACCGAGCGTCTCAAGGTAGTCAAGCTTCTCGGTAACTGCATCGATAGAGCCAGCCTCACTAAAGTCGCGGATAAGTAGCTCGTAGATAGCCAACGAGTTCTCCGCAGGGCGGTCAAAGTCGGTAACAGTCCAAGCATACTCAGGCTTATCAAGCTGGAATACCGACACGATATCCGACGTGTACTGCGAAGGATAGGGCTTAAGATCGGGATATACCGTAGCGTCGATCCACTTATCGTTCCAAGGATCGAGAATCTTCTTAGCATAGGGGTCACCCACCTTAATCGCGCCATCAACCAAGAACTGATAGCCATACTCCGTACCCATATCAAGGTCCTCAACCGTAGTCCAGAAGTAGTCACCATCGCGCTTCATAAGGTACTCGTTCGAGGGTGTGTAGCTATTGAAGTCACCAAGGAGGACAACCGACGACTTACCCGGAGCGAAGAGCACGAACGTTGCCGACGTACCCTCTACATTAACACCATCAACCATGCCTGCGGGGCGCTCAGCCTCAACCGTAGCAGCCAAGATAGCCACCGACACACTCTCCTCGATAGTCTCCACACCATCCGTAGCGACGGCCTTAAATACCACATCGGCAGGCTCCTCGGGGACAAAGCTATATGTGATAAGCGAGCTACCACTCTCAGCAACAACCTTATCATTCATATAGAGCGTAACAGTGGTTGCCTCCTGCTGCTGTACCTGCACGCTGCACTCCTGTCCAACGGTCAAAATCTCGCCATTCTTAGGTGTAAGGAACTTCACTGACATTCCCTCAGTAGCAAGCTCAATGAAGATATCCGAGCCATTATCCTTAACCTCGATTGAGTTATCTGCCGAGCGGAACACGAACGCCAGATGCGTGATTGTCTCACCCTCGGGTACGCCATAGTGGGCACGAGGGCCGCCCTTGATTACATAGTGCCAGATGTTATCGCCCTGCGACTCGAGTTTACACTCGGGGATATTGTCACCCCATTCCGAAAGCACATACTTCCAATCACCCATAGTCGTACTCTCTGCGGTAAGCACGCCAGTATGAGCGTAGAGCTCACCAGTAAAGCCCTCAGCAGCCGTACCCGCAGTGTTGAGGATAACGGTTACATCCTCGGTCATCGACTCGGTAACAAACGCAGGGTCTGTCGAGATCAGAGGAAACTCCGAAGGGCCACCAGGAACAACGGCGGGAGGGGGGTTAGGAGGAAGAACAAGGCCTCCATCATCGCCACAGCTAAGTGCAAGGATGGCAACGAAGGCCATCAGCAAGAAACGTAACTTTTTCATTTGTGTACTCTTTTATTTAGTTAATCTATTGTCGTCGTGTCCAACCAGATTCGCGCATACCCGCGTATAAGGCCTTGCAAAGTTACTGAAAATATCCGACAACAGAAAAGACCATCGTGTTAATTTACCCGATGGTCTAAATTCTTGTACGAATGGACTATTTATGGCTATGAGCGGACGAGGTACTCCTCAAGCTTCACGCGCCACTGCTCCGGTATTGCTACCGTCTGTTGCAGTTCGAAGTCGAAGGCCACCATCACTGACGAGCTCTCCGTAAGGCACTTATCGCCCGACATGATTCGCTGGTGAAGGGTCATGCTCTTGGTGCCTATGCGCGACACATCAGTAACAACCTCAATGTCGTCCTGCAAGCGTACCTGACCGATATAGTCGGTATGTGTTGAGGCTGTGATAATCCTCAGTTTATCGAATACACCCGTAACACCCAAGACCTTAGAGTAAAACTCTGTCTTGCCCATATCAAAGTAGCTCTGCTGCCAAATATTATTCACATGCATAAACGAATCGACATCCGAAAAACGTTTCTGCACAGGTGTTCTTAACTCCTTTGCCATATCACTCTAATTTCTAATAATCTCAACCTCACCACCCTCACCAAAGGCTATTATCGCGCTCGGCTTAAGCGTGGGCTTACCCTCAAAGCGTGGGTGTACGACATAATCCACCCCTTTTAATATCACTTCGTCAACATCTCTCAGCCTCTTTGCCGCGGGCTCACCCGAGATGTTTGCCGACGTAGAGACAATAGGCTTGCCAAACTTACGTAGCAACGCCTGACAAAATTCGTGGTTAGGAACACGCACGCCTAAGGTCTTAGTCTCGGGGATAAGGCTCGGAGCAACACCCACAGCACCTGGTAGAATAGCCGTAAGTGGCTTATCCGACATCTCCATAACCTCAAAGGCGATGCCTGGGGCACGGTTAACATACCTTACAACCATATCGGCATCACGACACAAGCACAGCATCGAGTGCTTATCCTCGCTACGCTTAAGCGCATAGATTCTCTGCACGGCCTCCTCGTTCGTAGCATCGCAGCCTATACCCCAAACCGTGTCAGTAGGATAGAGTATAATGCCTCCTTCGCGCAACACCTTAACGCACTCATCAACAGCTCTCTGCATACTCTACTTCTTACCTCTTAGTTCGTTAAAACAGTGGCGACAGATGGGCTGATACGTATCGTGAGCACCCAACAACACCTGCTTATCATCCTCGGTCAAGCGATGCGAGTGGTGTGCGAGGTCGCCACAGCGCACACATATAGCGTGTACCTTCGTAACATACTCCGCCGTAGCCATAAGCGCAGGCATAGGGCCAAAAGGCACACCCATATAATCCATATCGAGGCCTGCAACAATAACACGTATACCACTATTGGCAAGCTGACGGCACACATCCACGATACCATCATCGAAGAACTGCGCCTCATCGATACCCACAACATCAACATCAGAGGTCATCAGCAAAATATTCTGCGCTGACTCCACAGGTGTCGACTGTATTGCATTGGCATCGTGCGACACAACCTCCTCCTCCGAGTATCTCACATCGATAGAGGGTTTAAATATCTCAACCTTAAGGTTGGCGAACTGAGCTCGCTTCATACGGCGGATCAACTCCTCGGTCTTGCCCGAAAACATCGAGCCACATATCACCTCAATCCACCCCTTATGCTTGTTGTTCTCTAAAAACATATTTAGACTGCAGTTATCTTATTACTTATCTTGTCGGTTCAAGCTAATTGTATCGGTTTGCAAACCATAAGGCCTACAAACTCTCTCCTATCAATTCATCGGCATGCAAACCATAAGGCCTACAAACTCTCTCCTTATCAATTCATCAGTTTGCAAACCATAAGGCCTACGAACTCTCCACTTCCCTTACTCGTCCAGGCGCATAATCTTAGCACCCAGAGCATTGAGACGCTTATCTATATCACGATAGCCACGATCTATCTGCTCAATATTCTGTATCGTGCTGGTTCCCTCGGCACTCATAGCTGCAATAAGCAGAGCCACACCCGCACGGATATCGGGCGAGGTCATATTTGCCGCACGCAACGGATGCTCGTGGTTGTGGCCAATGACCGTAGCACGGTGCGGATCGCATAGAATAATCTGTGCGCCCATGTCAATGAGTTTGTCGACAAAGAACAGACGACTCTCAAACATCTTCTGATGAATAAGCACCGCACCCTTAGCCTGCGTAGCCACAACAAGAAATATAGACAACAGATCGGGCGTGAGGCCTGGCCATGGAGCATCGGCAATGGTCATAATCGAGCCATCAATAAAGCTCTCGATGCTATAATTCTCCTGCACAGGGATATAGATATCATCACCACGTTGCTCGAAACGTATGCCCATGCGTGCAAACTGCTGAGGGATGATACCCAGATTCTCGTACGACACATTCTTAATCGTAAGCTCCGAGCGTGTCATCGCCGCCATGCCGATAAAGCTACCCACCTCGATCATATCCGGGAGCATCGTATGCTCCGTGCCACCCAGCGACTCCACGCCATCAATAGTAAGAAGGTTCGAGGCGATACCCGAGATCTTGGCGCCCATGCGGTTAAGCATCTTGCACAACTGCTGCAAGTAGGGCTCGCACGCCGCATTATATATCGTCGTGCGTCCCTCGGCTAACACTGCCGCCATAACGATATTTGCCGTACCCGTCACCGAAGCCTCGTCAAGGAGCATATACGTACCCTTCAACCTCTCAGCCTCGACGGTATAAAACTCATCGCTAAGGTCGAAGTTAAAGCTTGCACCGAGCTTCTGGAAACCAAGGAAATGGGTATCCAACCTACGGCGGCCAATCTTATCGCCACCAGGCTTAGGCATAAAACCCACACCAAAGCGAGCCAACAGCGGGCCAATCATCATCACCGAGCCACGCAACCTACGGCATCGCTTGTGATAGTCGGCCGTACGCAGGTACTCGAGATCTATCTCATCAGCCTGGAGAGCGAAGTCGTCATCCGACAGACGCTCAACCTTAACACCCATCTTCGACATCAGCTCCAAGAGCTGCATGACATCAGCAATGATAGGCACATTGTGTAACACCACGCGCTCCGACGTGAGCAACGTGGCACATATTATCTGAAGGGCCTCGTTTTTCGCGCCCTGAGGCATGATTTCGCCCTTGAGGCGATGACCACCCTCTACTATAAACTTTGCCATACGCTTAAATTTTTACCAAAGGTAAGAAAAATTCAGCAACAACAACAAATTATACCCTAATAAGTTTTCAACAAATGCCCTATTTTCCACCAAACAGCCACATATCATTCAGTTTATCATTTTACCCTTTTAGTAGATATTTACAATGTTTTATAGACTTATCATACACTTATATTATCCGATAGGTCGAAAACTGAATTGCAGAACAAAATAGTTTTTGTTACTTTGCGTTACCTATGTAGAGCAAATAGAAAATTTAAAAGATACATGTATGAAAGAGTTTATTAACCCTTTGAACATCGACGCTATCAACAACGATGGCGTTAGCATCGGTGACGATTTGGCTCTATACCCTTTTAGAACCAAGTGGGGGACATATCCCATCCATGAGCCAAAGAAACTCACAAATGCAGTCATTGCCATCTGCACCGCAGGACATTGCCGTCTGAAGGTAAACTTAGAGGAGTACGAGGTGGAGGGGCCTATGCTTATATCGCTGCTCCCTGGTCAGATAATCGAGCCTTTGGAGTGTAGTGCCAACATCGAGGGATATGCCATAAGCCTCTCACGTCGCTTTATCGACATGCTCAACCTCCCTGGCTGGCAGCAGCAGTATATGTTGATGTATAACAACCCGTTAAGTGCCATCGACAGCGATAAACTCACGGCCATACGTATCTTCTACGCCATACTCTACAAGGCAGCATCGAACGACGAGAACCCCTTCCGTTTGCAGGTCATCGAAAACCTTATCCGCGTATTCTACTATGGTGGAGTATATCAGTTTAAGCAGAACGATACTATGTCTACCTCTTCAAAGAATAGCATCGTCGACCGTTTCCTATCGCTCGTCGAGGAGCACTACCGCGAGGAGCGACTCATAGGCTTCTATGCCGACAGGCTATGTATCACGCCGAAGTACCTATCGAAGTTGGTGAAGGAGAACACTGGTCGCTCGGCGGGCGAGTGGATTGAGAGCCACGTAATACTCGAGGCTCGCGCCATGCTCCAGTCCTCGGACATGACTATTCAGCAGATTGCCGCCTCGCTAAACTTCCCCAACCAGTCGTTCTTCGGCAAATATTTCAAGCGCGCCACGGGGCTATCACCCAAGCAGTATCGTCACAACGGCAACAAATAGTCGTCAAGACATATAGTTATTGATTATGGTAAGCAGAAAGAGTTTGTGGAACTGATGAGTTAAATAATGGGTCTCACGGACAAGGGAATGGCTCTCTCATAATACTCAGACGCACAGAATCCATTATTGAGGCTGACCACTATATTACCTATTAGTAGTCAGCCTCTTTATGTATCGTATCGAGTTATCCCTATACATTCAATAACGGTAGCGCGATAATATGCAAATCACCTACTTACCAAAGCGCACTCCAAATTGAAGGTATAGAGTATTTACCATATTAGAGCGTGGATTATTAGGAGGATAAACATCAGATACTAAATATCTAAATTCATCAGAGGTTAACAATCTATAACCTAATGAGATATTAAAACGGTTAAAATCTATACCTCCTCCGATGTTCAGATACATACCCCAATCGTTGCGAGTGTTAGTATGAGTACCCAAGCTAAGCTCAGCATAGGGTCTTAGCTTGCTCGCCTTACAACGCGGATAGTATTTCACGTTTGGAGCTACAACAAAATAGAGATCAGCCGCTGAGTAGCGCTCAAAGGGATAATATGTGTGACATAGTATTGTAACCTCTCCACCCACATATACCCTATCCTTCAGACGTGCGCCGAAATCTGTCTTTAGATTCCAGCCATAGAATATATCGTTATCGAGTGGAGCAAATCCACCAAAATTTAATCTCGACTCAAAGCGAGCCTTCGACTGTTGAGCCTCTTTTCCTAAATAGTCGGTCTGTGCAATAGCCGATGGTATCGCAACAAACAACATAAATAGCGTTAAAAAATATCGCATCATAACATAAATTTTTAAGTGATAAACGTGGGTTTACACAAAATTATAAGTCATATATCTAAATTAGGCTTTACATCTCATTGCAAAACTAATAAAAACTTTTTATTTTTCCAATTTTTTTGTTTATGTTTTTTCAGAAGATATTTATATTTATTGGCGAATTATTTTATAGCGATTCGATATAGGGAGGGGTACTTTAGTCATCCCAAATTCGTTAGAGACTGAAAAAATATATAGTTGTAGGGTGGCAAATACAACACTCGACAAAAATTCCACAGATGGGCTGTACTTAACGTACTACTCATTAGCGGAACTTTTTGTTAGTGGAAGTAGATGCTACCTTATCACAAAAAAAAGACAAAATCACTTTTAGACACTCTCTCATTACCTCTCGAACGAACTCTTCTCGGGGAACATAGACCTTAGAAAGTTGACCATCCTATTGCGGTCGTCATCCGATGTATACTCACTATCATTCATGCAGAACATCAGCGGATTATACTTCTCAAACTCCTTCTTATAATCGGGCGACATCAACTTTATCCAGCGCGAGTCCGATGCATAATGGCCACTCACGAGAGCCTTGACAAGACGTTTTGGGCTATCTATGCGATTATAGCGGCTCACCTTACGCAACTCTCCCTGCCCCGTAGCCACGACATAATAGCTCACGAAGCATCGTTGCATATCTTTATTGTTCCTAAAGCGTCTAAACGTCGTGCGCTCCCACGCATCCTTCATCTGAGCCACACAATACTCATAGTCGCTCTTGCGATAGGCATCGAAGTTGTGATGCGGTGCATGGCATACCAACTTACCCCACTTCTCCTTCACGAGCTTCTGCATATGGAAAAGCACACGCATATAGTTGCCTCCCGTACGCGCACGGCGACGATTGAATCGCGCGCCCATAAGGCGCACGATGGGCGAACCATCGGGTTTGAAGAATACATCGGGCGTAGTGGGCGCTCCAAAGAAGGTGTCGTCGTTGCCAAAGATAAAGTGCTCGGAGAGCCCTGGAATCTTATAGATGCAACTCTCTATGGCATGTGACGAGAACACAGGAAGTGCCTCGGCCGGAAGGATATCCGTATGATCCACAATCTTAATCTTCGGATGGTTAAGATTTAGCCACTTAGGACACTGCGAGTCAGTTATTATGAATATGCGATTAACCCACGGAGCAAACTTCTCGACAGAGCGTAACGAGTAGAGTAGCTCGTCGTTATCCCTCCAGCGAGACTCGCTACGGCTCTGAGGTGAGGGGCCACTCTTTGGTCTTGCTGGCATATAACGATCGCGCTTCTCTCTCCACTCTGGATCACTACCATCCACCCAGGCATAGACCAAGTCTATGGGGAAATTTACACGCTCTTCGGTCTCCGACATACTCAATTTTGGGTTATTATACCACTATCTACGGATAGCCGAGCATATTTATACACTCACACGGTATAATAATGTTGATACAAAGGTAGTCATTTTTTTCATCATTGCAAGAACGGCACCCTGCAAAATATCACACTCCGTCTCTTAACCCACTATCGCAAAATCCATCTTAGAACGGATATCCAACACCGAAGTTCAGGGCCATATTGCTCCATTTGAAGTTATGTATCCATCGCTCACCCTCGGGGCGACCAGGGTTATGTAGCTGTATGCCTAAGTCAAAACGTAGTATTACGAATGTAGCATCTATGCGCAGTCCTGCTCCAGTATTGAAGCCAAGCTGGCGATAGAAGTTATTAAAGCGAAAGACCTCCTCAGGGCTGCTATCCTCCGTATCACGCAGATACCACACATTACCAGCATCAAGGAACAACGCACCGTGGAAGATCCACCATATCGGAAAACGGAACTCTAAGTTAGCCTCCAGGCGCACATCGCCCACCTGCGAGGGGTACGACGTATCCTCCACCATAGGTTTATTACCTGGGCCAAGCGTTCGTGGCACCCAACCTCGCATCGAGTTAGCACCTCCGCAGTAGAACATACGGTCAAAGGGGATGGAACGCCCCATAGAGTTACCATACGTAACGCCAACACCACCAAACAGACGACCAGCGAGTGCCATTTTATGGCCGAGGTCTATCTTGTGGCTCGCACTCAGCTCGGCACGTACATACTGCGAATATCTCACACCGAGAATCTCGTAATAATCCTTACCAGCTGCAGGCTTCGAGAAGAGGTGCTCAAGTCCCTGGATAAGATTACCCGCACTCTCGAGGTTTGCACGCACAATGGTTACGTTCTGGTCGAAATCCGAGCGTTGCGTGTTGTATATAAACGAGGCCGATAGTCCTGCCGTTAGCTGTGACTCGAAAGAGGTTCTTAGATATTGGTTATCAATGTCGGCCAGAAACTGCTCGTCAACCTCCTTAACATCAATCCAGTTGATATCCACAGGACGAAGTACTATCGACGAGCGGTCGCCCTGTTGCCAACTATACGCCCATCGTGTAGTGAAGATGTTACGACGATAGTACGGACGGTTCTGATAGTCGAACGCGAGCTCCAAGCGTGTTCGTGGCTGCGAAATTTTCATGCCGGGCGACGTGTGGAATGGTGCGAGGAAACGCGGGAAGGAGAGTCCTGCCGTTATGCCGAGTTCCTGAGCACTACGCTTCTTAACATCACGGGCATACATAAACTCGAAGCCAAAGCGTGCTGCGATATCGAAGGCCTCTGCACCACGAAAGACATTCTTATTCGAGTAACCCAACGTTGCACTGAAACCATAGAACGTAGAGGTAGAGGATGCCTCAACCTCAACCTTTGCAGACTGCTTAAGTGCGGGTGTGCAGTAGATGTTACAGTCGATATACTCCTCACGGGTGTTATGAATCTCACTATCATCACCATCGTTACCGACATACGACACGTAGGTATTGTCGTGCGGCACTGCCGTAAAGTCAATCTTGGCGTTACGGAAGAAACCCAACGACATAAGCTCCTTGTTCGTGTGGTTAATCTGGTCTACCGCATAGATATAGTTAGGATATATCGGTATCGTGCGTCGTAGTACTGCATCGCGTAGCTGTGGTGTGGTGTTGAGGTCGCGGATAATGTTTAGACCGTAGTAATATGTAGTATCAATCTTTGCGTTAGCCTTGAAGCCACCCGTCGAGCGCAGCATAGGGTCGTAAGTAGGAAATACATTTACGTTACGTATGCGATAGACAGCATTATCACTCCACACCTGCGCGCCACGGCCGTCGTAATCGACCAATGTAGGCTTAATAATCATCTTCACATCTGCCTTGGTCTGATGGCCAATGGTATCAACCTCGTACGATATATTATTTACCGTGAAATCGAGGTAACCGCGGTTGTTCAGATCCGTGGCTATGCGCTCACGTTCGCTGTCGAGTCGCGTGATGTCGAAGATATCGCCAATATGTAGCAGCGTAGCCGCCGTATCTGCAAGGATTATCGAACGTAGCGACGCATCGCGGAAATCGTAGCTCAGTTCGTTTATGCGCGTGGGCTCGCCCTGATGTAGTGTGTACGTAAGCTCGGCACGTCGCTTGCGACGTGTGGTATCGACATCACACCGAACGCTCGACTGGCAGTAGCCGCGCGTATGTAGATAGGTCTGGAGGTTCTGTATCGATTTATCCGTAAGCACACTATCGAGTAACACCGGCTCCTCACCAATCTTACGCATCGTGTTGTTTATCCAATTATCCTTATTCGGGTTGGCCTTCTCGTAGACCCACACATAGAAATCTATACCCAAGATTCGCTTGTTGGGCGACTGACGCACGTACGACTCCAAATCATCGCGATCCACCGTGATACGCTCATCGCGCGGCGTGCTCTTATCATCTCGAAACGACACCTTCGACAGCAGATACTCACCCTCGGGCAGTGAGCGCGTCACATTACAAGCCGCAAGCATAAGCATCGTGGCCACAAATGTAATGTATGATAAAAATCTCAGCCGCATTGACTCTTCTCTATCTGTTCAAACTATCAATAAACTCCAGCCAGCGTATCTGCTCGCAGGTAACTCTATCTACCCTGCACTCCAAGTGCCAATTCTCAAACTTAGCCTCGCCGATCCACTCATACGTGGCATTTCCCTCCAATCGTGTTACAATCTCGGGCTCAAGTTGCGTGGTGCAGAATACCCTACCACCACGATTGCGTACCTCCGTGCGCTTGCCACTATCCACAACGCCGAGCAGTGCTGCTGCCGTAGCCGAAGCTGTCATTGCCGTACCACACGACAACGTGATGCCAGCACCACGTTCATACGTCGCAACAAAGATACCGCCACCCTCCAACGGCTTATAGAGCGATATGTTAACGCCATTAGGGAACAGATGCTTTAACTTTAATACCCTATTGCCCAACTGCTCCAAGAGCTCCATGTCTATCTCCTCGACAAGAGCCACAATATGTGGATTGCCCAAATTGAGTGCCGTAAAGCGTAAATCTGAGTCAAGCTCCTCAATGGGCTCGCCCACAAACCTCTGCGAGGGGTCGAAGAAGGCGAAATCGTTGCTATGGAGACGTATCGGAATATCTACCGAGTAGGCTGGAATGCCATCTGCCACAGGCTCTGCTGCCGCCACACGATAATCACGGCCACCCGAGCGCAGGATGCCACTCGTAAGGTAGCCACGCTCCAAGGCCAAACGTGTCACACATCGTATGCCATTGCCACACATCTCGGCACGCGTACCATCGGGATTGAGCATGTCCATACCATATACACCATCGCCATGGCGCACCAACAGCAGCACACCATCGCTACCAACACCCTCACAACGATCCGCTATCGCACGTGTAAACGCTGTCCAATTAAAATCTTGAGGCAGCTGTTCGCGCGTGATATCCACCATTATAAAGTCGTTGCCCGAGCCGTGGCACTTGATAATCTCCATACGATTACTATGTAAATATATTCGGTCAAAGTTACAAATAATTTTTTCGAAGACAAAATTACATCGCCCGAAAGTGTAATTTTTATCCCGACGGGTTGCATATATGCTATTTTTTTCGTAATATTGTAATACGAAAGAAATTATAAAGCCTATGATCGAGAAGTTTATAATGGCAGGCGATACTCCTATGCACATCGCCGACACGGAGAAGGGCGACCGATGTGTAGTACTACTACATGGTTATTTAGAGTCGATGCTTGTGTGGGATGAGTTTGTGCCACTGCTGAGCGACCATGTGCGCGTCGTCACACTCGACCTCCCTGGCCACGGCATATCGACAATCGCTGGCGAGGTACACACCATGGAGTTCCTCGCTGAGACAGTCGCCAAGACGATGGAGTCTCTCGGTGTTGACCGTTACACCGTCGTAGGTCACTCGATGGGTGGCTACGTAGCACTGGCCATGTGCGAGAACTACCGCGAGAGGCTTGAGGGTATAGTATTGCTTAGCTCCACAACCTCGGCAGATAGCCAGGAGAAGTGCGACCGCCGTCGCCGCGAGATCGAACTAATCAAGGCAGGCAAAAAGAACATGTTGGCACGCCTCGTGCCACACGCAGGCTTTGCACCAGAGAACGTCAAACGACTTAAGGACTATATCGAAGATATTGCCGAGCTCATCCTAATCACTGAAGATGAGGGTGTTATAGCCATACTTGGCGGCATGATCACGCGAAAGGATCGCGGTGAGCTACTACGTGACAGCGGCATTCCACACCTCTTCATCTTTGGCCGCCACGACTACTACATACCCAACGAGGTTGCCGACGAGATGATTGCCTACGACCCCAATGCCCGTGTTCTATGGCTCGAACATTCGGGACACATGGGCTTCTACGAAGAGCCCGAGCTATGTGCTCGCGCCATACTCGATATGATGGCATAAACGGTATAACCGTAATAACGTATTAGGCTGTGCGCAACATTGCGCACAGCCTAATATCACATAAAGCACTTAATATCAGTATATTGTCAATTACCTTGAGTATAAACAATTCAAGCGCATGCCGAAGCCTTGATTGGCTTCAGCACACGCCTGAAAATGGTATGCTCAATGCGAAGAACTACTTCTTCGACTTAGGTGCAAGGATCATGTTCATCTTCTTACCATCGAGCTTAGGCATAAGCTCTACGCGAGCGAACTCCTCCAAGTCATTGGCGAAACGCAAAAGAAGAATCTCACCCTGCTCCTTGAAGACGATAGAGCGACCACGGAAGAATACATAGGCCTTAACCTTAGCACCCTCCTTAAGGAAGTTCTCGGCATGCTTTAGCTTAAAGTTATAGTCGTGGTCGTCGGTCTGTGGACCGAAACGTATCTCCTTGATAACGACCTTAACCTGCTTAGCCTTAATCTCTTTAGCCTTCTTCTTCTGCTGATAGAGGAACTTCTGATAGTCGGCGATGCGACATACCGGAGGATCGGCCTTAGGCGAAATCTCGATGAGGTCGAGCTCCATCTCGTCGGCCAAGCGGATGGCCTCCTTGATAGGCAACACGAGGTTAGGCTCAACGTTCTCACCTACGACACGCACCGTGGGCGCCGTGATCTCGTCGTTGATACGGTTAGGATTCTCCTGCTGCGGGCGACGACCACGCTGGTCGCGCTGCTGCTGGTTCTGCTGCTGGTTATTCCCCGGCACCTGTGGGCGCGGGCGGAATGGAAATTGTCCTGCCAATGTAGAAACTGTTAATTATACAATATATTACTTGTTTGCCTCGATTTCAGCGGCAACGAGCTCCTTCATAAACTTAGCGAACTCGTCGATAGTCATCTGACCCTTGTCGCCCTCACCCTGAGCACGTACCGATACCTTACGCTCCTCAGCCTCCTTCTCACCTACGATCAAGAGATATGGGATACGCTTAAGCTCGTTATCACGAATCTTACGGCCGATCTTCTCGTTACGGTCGTCAACCTGGGTGCGAACATCCTGCATGTTAAGTTCGTGGGCAACCTCTTCAGCATAAGCGTTGTACTTCTCCGAAATAGGAAGAACGACAACCTGATCGGGAGTGAGCCACAATGGGAACTTACCAGCAGTGTGCTCCAACAATACGGCAACGAAACGCTCCATAGAGCCGAACGGTGCGCGGTGGATCATGATAGGACGGTGGAGCTTATCGTCAGAGCCCTTATACGTAAGGTCGAAACGCTCGGGAAGGTTGTAGTCTACCTGGATAGTACCGAGCTGCCAGCTACGACCCAGAGCATCCTTAACCATGAAGTCGAGCTTAGGGCCATAGAACGCTGCCTCACCAAGCTCAACAGTGGTCTTAAGACCCTTGTCAGCACAAGCCTGAATGATAGCAGCCTCAGCCTTCTCCCAGTTCTCATCCGAGCCGATATACTTCTCCTTGTTATTAGGATCGCGGAGCGAGATCTGAGCTGTATAGTTGTCGAACTTCAACGTACGGAAGATATAGAGCACGATGTCCATAACCTTCTCGAACTCCTCCAACAACTGGTCGGGACGTACAAAGAGGTGAGCATCGTCCTGAGTGAACGAGCGCACACGTGTAAGACCGTGAAGCTCACCCGACTGCTCGTAACGATATACTGTACCAAACTCAGCCAGACGTACGGGAAGATCCTTATACGAACGAGGCTTCGAGCGGTAGATCTCGCAGTGGTGGGGGCAGTTCATAGGCTTCAACAGATACTCCTCTCCCTCGAATGGAGTGTGGATAGGCTGGAACGAGTCCTTACCATACTTAGCATAGTGGCCCGAGGTAACGTAGAGGTCCTTGTTGCCGATATGCGGAGTGATAACCTGCTGGTAGCCGTAATCCT
>CALBKP010000034.1 GCA_937895825.1 uncultured Alistipes sp.
ATGATTCACTCGAAGGAGGAGTTGGAGAAGGCTCAGGCTGCGTCGAACATCCTCTTCGGTAACGCTACATCTGATGCATTGCGCTCGCTCGACGAGGCTACGCTGCTTCAGGTATTCGAGGGCGTGCCACAGTTCACCATCACACGCGACTACCTTAATAAGCCATTTATCGACATCGTTGCCGAGGTGTGCAAGGTGTTCCCCTCGAAGGGCGAGTGCCGCAAGATGGTTCAGGGCGGTGGCGTGCAGCTCAACAAGGAGAAGGTTACCGACGCTATGCGTGCCATTACCGAGGCTGACCTTATCGCTGGCAAGTACCTACTTGCTCAGCGCGGTAAGAAGAACTACTACCTCATCACCGTAGAGTAACGTATCGTGGAGAAGATCTATACCATACGTCTTGACGGCATCTACCTACGTGCTTATCATGGTTGCTACGACCTTGAGCAGCAGGTAGGTAACCGTTTTCGTGTCGACATGGCAATTCGCACACCTCTGAATGACCTACCCACTACCGACGACGTGACACGTGCCGTGAACTACCTCACGGTCTATGAGATTGTGGAGCGCACGATGCAGCGCACACAGCGCACCATTGAGGCGGCTGCGTCGAACATCATCGAGGCGGTTAAGGAAGCTTTTCCCGAGATTGTGGAGGTGGAGTGTACGGTTGCGAAGCTCGCACCACCCCTCGGCGGTAAGATTGACAAAGTGAGTGTAACATTAATTGGTTAGCGAGAGCATAGTGGGCGTGTAGACAGCGTTCGCACACCCCACTGATCCTCCTAAAACTAACAAAAGAAAAGTATAAAATGGCTGACGTTTCAACAAAGCGTGGAGGCTTTGGCGGTAAGGTTGCCGCCATCCTCGCAGCCGCAGGCTCGGCAATCGGTCTCGGCAACATCTGGCGTTTCCCCTACATCACATCCGAGAACGGTGGAGGTGCCTTCATCCTTATCTACCTGGGCTGCATCCTTTTACTGGGCTTGCCGCTCCTTATCGCCGAGTTCTCGGTGGGTCACAACTCTAAGTGTAACCCCATCGATGCCTTCTCGAAGATTCGTAAGGGCTGGGGCTGGCTTGGCGCCGCAGGCCTCATCTCAGTATTCCTTATCATGGGTTACTACTTCGTAATCTCGGGCTGGACACTTAAGTATGCCATCGCCTCGGCAACAGGCAGCATAGGTGGCGACTTCGGCGCATTCTTCACCGACTTCACCACGGCAACATGGATGCCTCTCGTCTTTACCTACATCTTCATCCTTGCCAACCACTTCATCATCGTAGGTGGCGTACAGGGCGGCATCGAGAAGGCTTCAAAAATCATGATGCCCTTGCTCTTCGTCATCCTTATCGTATTGGCCATCTACTCGTTGTGGCTACCCGAAGGTCGCGAGGCTTTGGGTAACGTCTTTACCCCCGACTTCTCGAAGGTGTCAGGCAAGACCTTCCTCGACGCTATGGGTCAGGCCTTCTTCACCCTCTCTATCGGTATGGGTGCTATGCTTATCTACGGCTCATACTTCAAGGAGGGCACTAAGATTGCCGGCACGGCCATTAGCGTTGTGTCGCTCGATACGTTAGTAGCACTTACGGCCGCGGTGATCATCTTCTCGGCAGGCGTTGAGAACGAGAGCGGCATGCAGCTCGCATTCGTGGCCATGCCTAAAGTATTTTCTTCGATGCCTATGGGTAGCCTTTGGGCTACGCTCTTCTTCCTACTACTCGGCCTTGCAGCCCTCTCGTCGACAATCTCGATGCACGAGGCCGTTACGTCGTACTTCGTTGAGAAACGCGGCATGTCGCGTAATAAGGGTGCATGGATCGTTACCATTGGCGCCATTCTCTTGTCCACCGCCGCATCACTATCACTCGGTGACTGGAGCGATTTCAAAATCCTCGGCATGAACATCTTCGCCCTCTTGGATAACTTCACCGCAATCTTCATGTTGCCACTCTTGGGCATAATGACGGCAGTATTCGTCGGCTGGGTGTGGAAGACGGAGGATATGCGCGCGGAGCTCACTGCCCAGGGTGGTGTAGACAAGGCTACCTACCCCGTTATCCGCTTCCTTCTCAAGTGGGTATGCCCAGTGTTGGTATCAACGGTGTTTATCTTCGGCATCATCGACTTTATCAAGAATCTGTAACCAATAACATAAAACTATAAAGAGACATAACTATGGCAGACTTTATTTACCAGGAGCCGTTCCCTATCCAGGAGGATAAGACGGAGTATCGCCTTCTCACGAAGGATTATGTTAAGGTCGTAGAGTGCGACGGCCGTAAGATTTTGAAGGTTGACCCCAAGGGTTTGGAGCTCTTGGCTAAGGAGGCCTATGGCGACGTGTCGTTCTACTTGCGCGCCTCACACCTCCAGAAGCTCGCTAACATTTTGGCTGACCCCGAGGCTACGGATAACGACAAGTTCGTGGCGTACACAATGCTTATGAACCAGTGCGTTGCTGCCGAGGGTGAGCTCCCCACATGCCAGGATACAGGTACCGCTATCTGCATCGGCCACAAGGGCGAGGATGTGTACACTGGCGCAAATGATGCAGAGTGCATCTCGCGTGGTGTCTATGAGACATACAAGGAGCGTAACTTGCGCTACTCGCAGGTTGTTCCCTTCACGATGACCGAGGAGAAGAACTCGGCAACCAACCTCCCCGCACAAATCGACATCTATGGTGGTCACCCAGGCATGGAGTACGAGTTCTTGTTCATCACTAAGGGTGGCGGCTCGGCAAATAAGACCTTCCTCTACCAGCAGACCAAGGCCCTCCTTAACGAGGAGTCTCTCACCAAGTTCATCAAGGAGCACATTCTCGACCTCGGCACATCGGCATGTCCTCCCTACCACTTGGCCATATGCATCGGCGGCACATCGGCTGAGATGTGTTTATCAACCGTGAAGAAGGCATCAGCAGGCTATCTCGACGAGCTCCCCACATCGGGTAACGAGGGTGGCCGTTGCTTCCGCGACCTCGAGTGGGAGGCTAAGGTGCAGAAGATATGCCAGGAGATTGGCCTCGGCGCACAGTTCGGCGGTAAGTACTACGTTCACGATGTTCGCGTCATCCGCGCACCTCGTCACGCTGCATCATGCCCCGTGGCTATTGGCGTTAGCTGCTCGGCAGACCGTAACATCAAGGCAAAGATTACCCCCGAGGGTATCTTCCTCGAGCAGCTCGAG
>CALBKP010000035.1 GCA_937895825.1 uncultured Alistipes sp.
CAATCTCTTATGAGGGCGATAATATCACCGTTGAGTTGGAGGCTAAGGATTTGGGGGGCTACCGAGTACACACAAAGTATTCGGGTCCTCAGATTTTGCAGAAGCAACAAGTTGAGTAGGGCAGCATCTACTCCCAACGGCCGATAAGAGGCAACGATAGGTGGCGTTGATAGGTGTTTAAGCCTATAACGCCACCTCTTTTTTATAGGGTGCAGACATCGTTGGCGATTACCATTGAGGGGCTGTCGATATGATGCTCCACATTATCCTAAGTGTGCGAAAATGTGGTGTTTATCTCTTTGTCGAGGCTCTTAGTCCTTCGATTACGCTCGGTGTGAATCCTGCGCTCTCCATGGCGTTAAGCCCCTTGATCGTAAGGCCACCAGGTGTCGTTACGCGGTCAATCTCAGCCTCAGGATGAGAGTTGTTAGCCTCAAGAATATCCACCGCGCCACGCATCGTCTGCATCACGATACGCTTGGCATCGTCGGCACGGAAGCCGAGCTCTACGCCACCCTCCATTGCTGCGCGGATGTAACGCAGGGCATAGGCTATGCCACACGAAGCGAGCGACGTGCCCGCAGCAATGTGATCTTCGTCTACCAACATAGCCTCGCCAAGCTCGTTGAAGATATCGAGCAAGCGACTATCTTGTGCCGATGTAGAGCGTGCCGAGGTGATGAATGTCATGCTGCTCATCGTGGCAATGGCGGTGTTTGGAATGATAAGATATGTGGCGGGCAGTATCCCGTCGCCCTTGTCGAGCCATACGGAGAGCTGCGCTATGCCGAGGCCACCAACCATTGAGGCAACAGTCTGGCGCTTGTAGTCCATGCTCGGCTTAATCTCGTTGAGCACCTCCTCAACCTTCCACGGCTTTACGGCAAGTACGACAACATCAGCGGCAGCCGTAGCCGCGCGATTATCTGTCATCACATTAATCTCCGAGAACTCTGCCTTGAGAGCATCGAGCTTTGCTGTCGAGGGATTTGAGACGTAGATATTCGACGTTGGGATAATACTACCCTTAGCCAATCCGCGTGCCAACGCACCACCCATATTACCAGCTCCAATTATCGCTATCTTCATATATTTGATATTCTTGTTTTACCTAAATCGTCACATATTTCTATCAGACTCCTACTTCTCCGCCTCCAACAGTTGGCGTTTGCGCTCTAACTCCTCGCCATCACGTTGGCCGTTATAGCCACCTAATGAGCCATCGGCCGCCACCACGCGGTGGCATGGCACCTCGGGGGCAAAGGGGTTTCTTTTGAGGGCTTGACCCACAGCCTGAGCACTACGGCAGCCTATGCGCCGTGCAAGTTCTGCATAGGTGATGGTCTGGCCACGAGGAATGTCGAGCAGCGCCAAATATACACGCCGCTGGAATGGAGTTATATTATTGGCACAAAGCACCTTATCACGAATGTCATCCATAATTGCAACTACTCTATCACCTCGACATAGAAGCTCACGGGGCGGAAGCCGTCGTTGCACGATAGCATTGCCGATCGGGGGTTCTTCATCCAGCCGTCAAAGAAGTTGCCGCCACCGCGTGCGAGCTCCTCGACGAATGGCCGTAACGTCTCCCACGCACTATCGCACATGCCCTCTGGTCTATGTCCATTCTCCACGATGAAAGTCTGGCCAAGCTGCATATCGCAGGCGTGCTCAATAGGATTTTCGTACTCGGCCATAAGGTCGCGGTACTCGGTGATGCGCTTAACAGTTATCTTTATCCTTTTAAGGTTGAGATAGCGGTCGTAGAACCTCTTAAACGTTGTGGCATAGGGCTCGGGGCTAACGTCGATAAGTCTGCGGACAAAGGCCTCTAAACTCATCGACCGCAACTTGGTGCTGTACTCTGGTCGAAGCTCACAGGCCAGCGATGCGCACTCTCTAACGGTCGATGGATGCTCCGCAGGAGATAGTATCAGAGAGTAGGACTCGGCTCCGATATCAATGCCATGAGCCTCGCTAAGGAGGAAGTTGCGGTATATCTGCGTCAGGTTCACCTGACCGCACTCAATGCGCTCCTCAACCTCGGGACGAAAGCAGCCGAGCGTGCGGATGATTTCGTGCGCCCTCTTCTTACCACGTTTAGATGCCTCGTTAGTACCGAGGTTCTCAGAGTACTTCGTCTCGATGGCGATGAAGCTATGTCTACCACTACTATCATCGAATCGAATGATGGCATCCATAGCACTACGATCGTTGGTAAGACTCTTATAATTATCGGGTATAAACTCAAGGTCTACCTCCGTGACGCGCGCTATCGGATAGTCTGACAAAGCCGAACGTATGACATTCGTAGCCGTGGCCTCACTCTCACGTAGCATCTGTCGTAGCGGACAGAAGAGGTTGAAGGCCATAGGCTGGCTCGATAGCAGGTTGTTAAAGAGCCTGTCGGAGTTGATGGTCTCGTGTGGCTTTTTCTTGCGCACGCGCTCCGTAGCGTACTCAAAGATATAATCCTCCAAGAAATTCTTACCCGACTGCTCACCGTGGGCAATATAGTTGCCAAAGTAGTACTCCCTTGTTCGTCCCTTATAGGGTCGTATCGGCTCGCCGAGCTCGGCCCTGAAGCGCGACTGCTGCTGTCGGCATCGAGCCACGAATTTCGTGTCGCCAGCATACGTCTCACCAAACTTCTGCAAGTGCCACATATCGTGGCCGAGGAAGCGCTTTTGTCCTACGCGCACAAAGCCTAACTCGGTGTAGAGTCGCTCGGCTCGCGGGTTGTCGAAGTCGACAATAAGACCTACCCTTGCGTGTCCCTCGGCGAAGGCCTTATTGCTCATAGCGTTAAGTAGCATAGCACCCACGCTCATACCTCGAAATTGCGGCAGCACACCCAACGAGTCTAAGTAGAACTCGCCCGCCGCGGTCTCATCCTCGATATCGGGCACACTGCCGAGATATTTTTCAAGGAGCGGAAATATCGGCTCACGTAGCTCGTAAAGCAGAGCACCATCGTAGCCCACGATAGCGCCCGCTGCCGTGCCGTCGACCTCGGCAATGAGGGCGTTACGATAGCTGTACTGCGCCTTGTCGCTGGCGGCAAGTGTCAGAAACACAGGGTATATAGGGTGCGCGGTGTCGTAGCCCACCGCCATACACACTACCTCAGCGATAAGTGCGGCATCTTCGCGCCCTGCGGGGCGCACAACAATCTTCTTGGTATCCATACAACAAAGTTAGTAAATTCTTCTATACTATTGCTCCAACAAAATAGTTTTTTCATTTTGGGGCGTTTCAATAAATTTTTGCTTATCTTTGTAATGGCTTATGGCTTTTGCCATTGTGCCATACATATTTGTTGACATTTTATTGTCGAAATCTTCAGTATCCAAACTTGGCGGTTTATAAACTCTTGAAGGTTCGCAATCAGATGTCCTCGTTAGGTGTATATACCCATCACCGAATGGCTCGGTGTATGTGATATATCATCCGGCGTGGGCTGTCTGTATTGCTTATTCAAGAGTTGGGCAGCCAAGGCCTGGATACTGGGTAAGTTAATGCAATGGCCTGCGCTTTTTTATGGACTTATCCGGAAATAAAGATCTTTTAGATAGAGAGTTAGTTGCTTTCTTCGCATCACGCACAGCACCACCCGTGGCACTCACACTTGCCCGCCACTGGGCATACGAAATAGCCCAATCCAACAAGTTGGTAATCAGCGGATTCCACTCTCCAATAGAGCGTGAAGTGTTAGACATCTTACTCGCCGAGGGTTGCTCCGTAGTGATCACGTTAGGTCGCGCGATATACCGCAAAATACCTGCACATCTACGTGCTGCATACGATGAAAATAGAGTACTCTTTGTCTCATTTAGAAACTACTCACGACCATCGTTTTCTAACTCACAACTACGCAACTGGGCAACGACAGACCTCGCCACTGAGGTAGTATTCGCCCCCTTTGACCACACAAGTCAGCTATCCACACTCTACAACACACTATCGTTGGGCACAGTACCTTGTCACATCTTAGAGTAATGATTTACGTACGACATTCGCTATTTGCAGAATTTTTTGGTTACTTTTGTAGAGTTAAAACCCTCGAACAATATGAAACGACTATTTTTTACAATGATTTTTGCGCTCACTACCGTAACGCTTTCGGCACAGACGCTCGACCGCATGCAGTGGTTCAACGAGCCAGAGGAGTGGGCAATAGATGGCAACAAGTTAACGATGCAAGTAACGCCGCAGAGCGACTATTGGCGCATATCGCACTACGGCTTTACGGTTGACGACGCTCCGTTCCTCTATACGCTACGTGGCGGTGAGTTCGAGGCGAAGGTTAAGATATCGGGCGACTATAAGGTACGTTTTGACCAAGCAGGACTCATGCTCCGCATCGACGAGGAGAACTACATAAAGGCGGGCATAGAGTTTGTCGACGGCAAGTACAACCTGAGCTGTGTGGTGACACACCACACCAGCGACTGGAGCGTGATAGAGTTGGATAAGCCCGTAGATCATGTATGGATCAAGGCGGTGCGTAGGCTCGATGCGGTGGAGATATTCTACTCGTTCGACGATGTCGAGTATACCATGATGCGTAACTGCTGGCTCGAGGATAACACCCCCGTAATGGTCGGCATGATGGCCGCCTGCCCCGATGGCAACGGCTTCAAGGCTACGTTTGAGGAGTTCAAGGTAAAACATCTTCCCGACCAGCGTCGCCTGGAGTGGCTCAAAAATAATCAGTAGCCAATAACCTCCACGGACACAACGTAAACGAAAGCAGTAGATAGAATAAATGAGGTTAGAGAGTTTGGGCAAGCCCATCATCTCTAACCTCTTTATTTTCACCCAACAACCAAGTTTCATGCACTTGGTATTACAGTAGACCTACAACAGCTTCTCGATAGCCTCGTCGACGATGGCCATGTCGGTAGTGGGCTCGAAGCGAGCAACAACATTACCCTCGCGGTCGATAAGGAACTTGGTGAAGTTCCACTTGATGTCCGACGACTTGTCGTAGTCGGGGTTAGCCTCGCGCAGGATCTTGTCGAGCACGCCGCCGAGCTTATGGTCGAGATCAAAGCCCTTGAAGCCCTGCTCAGCCTTGAGCCACGTATAGAGCGGAAGTTCGTTCGCGCCATTAACCTCAACCTTCTTGAGCTGCGAGAATGTAGTGCCATAGTTTAGCTGGCAGAACTGCGTGGTCTCGGCATCGCTCTCGGGCGACTGGCCACCAAACTGGTTGCAGGGGAAGTCAAGGATAGCAAAGCCCTTAGCGCCATACTTGGCATAGAGCGACTGAAGGTCAGCATAGTGGGGCGTGAAGCCGCACTGGCTGGCGGTATTTACCACCAACACAACATCTCCCTTATACTTATCGAGCTTAACAACGCTACCATCCTGTGCCTTAGCCTCAAAATCGTATAGCTTTCTCTTGGTTGTATCCTTTGCGCCGCAGCAGCAACTCTTCATTGTAGTCTTCATAGTTGTATTTATAATTTATATTTATCGTTTATTGTTTATATATCAAATTTTATTCCGTTGCAAAGGTATAAAAATTTTATTTCCGCAATAGCTTTTTACCCTTTTTATTTCATATTATCTTCTTATACAACCATAAGCAAAATATATATACCGCAAGGCGTACAAAAAAAATCCGTTGCAGCCGAATGGCCACAACGGATTTATAGCTCCGCCATTGCGCAGTAGAGAGATTATCCCATAGCGCACCCGAGGATTACAAACCGAGCTTCTTGCGGATATCCTTAGGAATAGCGTTTTTGTTAACGATGATGTTCATAGTCTTGTAGCGAACGAATGCCTTAGATGCGTACCAGATACCCTTGTAAGTACCAGCCTCGCCCCAAGAATTCTTAACCATGTAGTACTCTGTGCCATTCTGATCCTTAGCGATACCGTAGATCTGCATACCGTGGTCGTCGGTAGTCTCCCAGTTGTCGTAAGCGAGCTGACGCTCCTCCTGAGTACACCACTTCTGAGCTGTTGCAGGCATAGGAGTATTCTTTCTCTCAGCCTCGCTCAAGTTAAGCCACTTAGCCATATCCGAGCCCTGAAGATCAGTAGATGCTGTCTCATCGGGAAGCACGGCAGTACCCATACGAGTAAAGCCCTTCTCGCTTACATCGCTACCCCAAGCGATGGTGTAGCCCTCCATAATAGCGTTGTCGAACACCTCCA
>CALBKP010000036.1 GCA_937895825.1 uncultured Alistipes sp.
GTTCTACCAGTGTGATGTTGATGTCATTGGCTCGAAGTCATTGCTCTCGGAGGTGGAGTTGGTCGACATCGTAGCCCGCGTGTTTAAGAAGCTCGGCATCTCGGTTACGCTCAAGATGAACAATCGCAAAATTCTGTTCGGCATTGCCGAGTCGATCGGTCACGCCGATAAGATGATAGACATCACCGTAGCCATCGACAAGCTCGACAAGATTGGCTTGGACAACGTGAAGGCTGAGTTGCGCGAGCGCGGCATTGACGATGAGGCTATCAACAAGCTTCAACCTATTCTTGAGCTTAGCGGCACTAACGACGAGAAACTCTGCAAGCTAAGCGAGGTTATTGGCTCGTCGGAGATAGGCATGCTCGGCATCGAGGAGATGCGAACAATCTTCGACAATGTTGAGAAGTTGGGCATCGCCATCACACCTGAGCTCGACCTCTCGTTAGCACGCGGCTTGAACTATTACACGGGCGCTATCTTCGAGGTTAAGGCCAACGACTTCCAGATTGGCTCAATCTCGGGCGGTGGTCGCTACGACGACCTCACGGGCATTTTCGGCATGCCCGGCATGTCGGGCGTGGGCATCTCGTTTGGTGCTGACCGTATCTACGACGTGATGCTCGGCTTGGGACTCTTCCCCGAGGAGTTGGCTTGCTCGACAAAGGTGTTCTTCACCAACTTTGGCAGCGAGGAGCAGACAGCCTCTATGCGTATCATTGGTCGCCTGCGCGACAAGGGCGTGGCTGCGGAGATATACCCCGAGGCTGCGAAGATGAAGAAGCAGATGGAGTATGCCAACCGTCGTGGCATCCCCTATGTTGTTATCATCGGCTCGGAGGAGCTCCAGCGTGGTGAGGCCACACTCAAGGATATGCGCTCGGGCGAGCAGGTAACGCTGAGCTTCGACGAACTCGTCGAACGCCTATAAAGACTCTATGCGCAGAGCATTGCTGGTACTGATGTTTGCGTTGTGTTGCTGGTCTGTTGTGGCACAGCAACACAACCAACTTCAGATACAGAAGCTGAACCATGTCTACAACAACCTGCGTAGCAACTACGTTGACGAGGTAGACCTTGAACCTATCGTCGAGGAGGCCATTAGAGCCTCACTTCAAAAGCTCGACCCGCACTCCAAGTACCTCAGCAGAGAGGATATGATTGCCCTGCGTACACGCCTGCGTGGCGAGTTTGCAGGCGTAGGCATCCGCTATATCATGCACAACGACACTCTTGTTGTGCGCACCACTCTTGGCGACTCTCCTGCAAGACGTGCAGCGATACTTCCCAACGACCGCATCATCTCAATAGACAACCGCAGCGTTGTTGCTACACCTTTAGATAGCATCGCCGAACTTCTACGAGGCAATGTCAATTCGAGAGTGAGCCTCGGCATCGTTCGTCGTGGCGAAGATAAACCACTGAATATCACACTAAAGCGCGATAACATCGAAAGCAGTGCTATAAGCTCAGTCTTTCGTATTGGCAACACTGGCTATATAGCCATATCGCACTTCTCCAAGCCCGTAGGTGCGGAGTTTCTCGCGGCATACCGCAACTTAGGCGACATTGAGAGCCTCGTTGTCGATCTGCGCGACAATGGCGGTGGCGCGATTACATCGGCCATAGACCTAACGAGTCTATTCCTCAAGAAGGGCGACGTTATAGTATCGACTGAGGGGCGCAACAACAGCGTCGTCTACGACAAGAAGAGGAGTGGGGTCTCCATCGACATACCGCTTGTTGTCGTCATCAACGAGCGCAGTGCCTCGGCAAGCGAGATATTTGCCGGAGCCATCCAGGATCACGACCGAGGTGTTATCGTTGGGCGCACGAGCTATGGCAAGGGGTTGGTGCAGAGGGTTATCGACCTAAAGGATGGCTCGGGTGTATGTCTGACAATTGCCCGTTATAAGACCCCGTCGGGCAGAGTCATCCAGCGACCCTACACCATGGGGCAGGAGGAGGCCTACCTACGCGACACGCTACGATATGTACACCCCGACTCTATTTCGCACGACGACAAGCTACTCTTTCGCACGCTTAACCACGGCCGCAGGGTATATGGTGGCGGCGGCATCACGCCAGATGTCTACATAGCCTCTGATACAGCGCAACTATCGGAGGTGGTACGAAAGGTCTACGCCGAGGCTATCTTCGAGCATACGGCAGTTGACATCTTGGATTGCGTGGCGCTTGATACGCTTGAAGGGCTTTACCCCACCATCGAGGATTTCAACGATGGGTTTGACCTAAGCAACGAGTGGATGGAGCTATTCTACCATCGTGCTGGCTTAGTCCAAGAGGATATTACGGAGCGCGATAGAGAGTTTATCCGCGTGATGCTCAGGGCCACCCTTGCGGAGCAACTCTACGGCAGCTATGCTCGCAATTATATATATGGTATGGGCTTCGACAAAACGATGCAACGAGCCTTAGCGATGGCGGCCGACAAGGAGTTGCTGCATGACATATTACACTAAAACGCTAAAATTCTACATATTATACATATATATATTTGGAAGTTACAAAAAAAATTAGTATCTTCGTTTAAGATTTTTCGAGATTTCGGGAAAATTGTCCAGGAAACCTAAAAACTAAAACGAGAACTACTATGACAACAGGCTACGAGTATCGCCGTGATAATGAGGATTTTGGCGAACCAATTCGGACAAAGGCAGTGCGTGCCGGAAAACGCACATACTTCTTCGATGTCAAGGCTACGCGAGGTAATGATTACTACATGACGATCACGGAATCGCGTAAACGCACGAATCAAGATGGCTCATCGTCGTTCACGCGACACCAGATCTACCTCTACAAGGAGGACTTCGAGAAGTTCGCGGAGGGGCTGGTTGAAACGATTGAGCAGATACGAAGACTTCAGGGCGGCATGGCCGAGGAGAGCATCAATAGCGATAACATCAGCTTTGAGGAGTTGTAAGATGATTTATTGGGATTGTCGAGTTGGATTAACGACAATCCCTTTTTAGTTATTTATGCAAAGAGGAGTACTATTAGGATTTAGCGGAGGTATTGACAGCTGTACGGCGGCACGACTGCTACAAGCTGAGGGCTATCGTGTGGTGGCACTGACGATAGACACCATAGGCGATGTGGCGATGATGCGCAAGGCAGAGGAGAGTGCTCGGCGCTTGGGAGTGGAGTGGATGAGCTACGACGCTACGGTACTCTTTCGTCATGAGGTTATAGACTACTTCACCAGGGAGTATGCCGAAGGTCGAACGCCTGCACCCTGCACACGATGCAACACTCATATAAAGTGGCACGTGCTTAGGGAGGTGGCCGACAGCTTAGGCTTGGAGCATATAGCCACGGGGCACTACTTTAACATAGAGGAGCGCGACGGCAGATGGTACGTAGCTAAGGGCGTAGACCCGCAGAAAGACCAGTCCTACTACCTCTGGGGATTAAGTCAGGAGGTACTCAGGCGCGCCATAGTGCCGATGGGCAGGCACATAAAGAGCGAGGTTAAGCTCAACTTCGAGGATAAGAGCGAGAGCATGGGCGTATGCTTTCTACAAGGCATGCGCTATGCTGACTTCCTTGTACGGAAGGGGGTAACGATGGCGGAGGGCGACATCTGCACGGTGGATGGTCACTGCGTAGGGCGGCATAGCGGCATCGCCTGCTACACCATAGGACAGCGTCGTGGCGAGGGGATACCCGAGGGTATGCGTGTGGTGGAGATCGAGCGCGAGGGTAACCGTATCATCGTTGGCGAGAATGCCATGCTTAATAAGCATAAGCTCTACGTCGAGCAGTGTAATATAGTCAGCCGCGAGGAGCTGCTATCGAGGAAAGACATAACCATAAAGATACGCGGCATAGGGCGCAACCCCGTGCTGCCAGTTGTCGTAGAGCCTCACGGCGAGGGGTATATGGTAACGACTGAGGATGCAGCATGGGCACCAGCAAAGGGTCAACCGCTGGTCTTTTACCGCAATAATTTGGTTATTGGCGGAGGTATTGTTGTAGGTTTCGAGTAATTATTGTACATTTGCCGCGCATAAAAGTCACACGCCATTATGATTAAGAGATTATACGACTGGATACTATCGTGGAGCGATAGCCGCTGGGGTTGGTTGGCTCTGTTGTTCATCGCCCTCTTCGAGGCGAGCTGGTTTCCCCTACCACCCGACATCCTTCTTATCGCACTATGCTTGGGTGCTACGAAGAAGTCGTTCCGCTTCGCCACGATATGTCTTATGGGCTCGGTACTGGGTGCAGCGTTGGGCTATGCCATAGGTCACTTCCTATGGGTGACACCCGCAGGTGATCCCACGGCCATTGCCAACTTCTTCTACGACCACGTATTCAGCGTCGAGAGCTTCAACAACGTAGGCCGTCTGTACGACAAGTTCAACTTCTGGATTGTCTTTACCGCGGGCTTCACGCCACTGCCGTTCAAGCTCTTCACGATTGCCGGTGGTATGTTCGGCATCAACTTCCCGATGTTTATCATAGCCTCGATCGTTGCTCGCGGCATGCGTTTCTTCCTTATCGGCTGGCTCATCTGGCGATATGGCTCCCCCATCAAGACCTTTATCGACAAGTATTTCAACATGCTTGCCACGCTCCTGGCGGTGATGCTCATAGGTTTCACGGCACTCGCCTTCTGGCTCTTTGGTAGTGGCGAGGCAGAGCCCGAAGTGGAGAGCGGCACGACTGAGATGGTAGTGTCGGCAACGCCCGAGGCGGAGGAGGAGATCAGCGTTGAGATTGAGAGCATGGACCAAACACCAGAGGAGTAATGTCAAGCTACGGACTCATAGGTCGCACACTGAAACACTCGTTCTCGAAGCAATACTTCGGGAACAAGTTTTTTACGGAGGGCATTGATGCCGACTACTCGCTCTTCGAGCTCGGCACGGTGGAGGAGCTACACGAACTCATAGCCACGCACAAGACCCTCGCGGGACTCAACGTCACCATCCCGTATAAGGTTGCGGTGATGCCGCTGCTCGACGAACTGAGCGACGAGGCACAAGGTGTGGGTGCGGTGAACTGCATCAAGATACGTGGCGGCAGACTCACTGGCTACAACACCGACGTAGAGGGCATAGTGGCATCGCTACGCGAGTTGGACATAGACAGCAGCTATCGCGCACTGGTACTCGGCACGGGCGGTGCATCGAGGGCGGTGCAGTATGTATTGCGCCGTGAGGGCATAGAGTTTATGGTCGTATCACGCGAGGAGGGTCGTGGGGACTTGACGTATGCTCAACTGACGCATGAGATAATGGCCGCAAATAGGCTTATAATCAACACTACGCCACTTGGCATGTATCCCGACGTTGAGAGTGCAGCGGAGCTTAGGTTCGACGCTATAACGGAGCATCACCGTCTGTTTGACCTTGTATATAACCCGTCGCCCACGCGGCTGATGACGCTATGCGCGGAGCGCGGAGCAAGGACGTTAGGCGGAGGGCTGATGCTCAGGGTGCAGGCCGAGGCATCGTGGCGCATCTGGCAGGGGGAGTAAACAAAAAGAGTGGAGAGTTATTTGGGGCTCTCCACTCTTTGTCTTTATCGCTTAGGGGCGGCTTATCTACCCGACTCGGCGATCTTCTGTGTGATCATCTTATTCAGCTCGTCAGCCTTGAGCAACTCCTCGAGGGTGAGATGCATGCGATAACGCCAGTAGTGGCGCGAGTTGGCAGGCACGTTGATACGCTCGTCGTTGGGGTTCTCGCGGCGGAGTGTACCATCCATAGCCACCCAGTCCTGCCACGGAAGCACCGTGAGCATCGCGGGCGACTTGAGGTGCATGGCTATAACCTGCTCGGCAATCCATGGCTCGCAGAAGTAGGGAGCATCGCCCCAAGCACCAAGCACCTGGTTGTAGAAGCGCTGCGTAACGCCGCGATCCTCCTCCCACCATGCACGCAACGGGTTCATATCGTGCGTACCCGTGGTGCAGATAGAGAGGTAGGGGTAGTCGTAGGTTGAGCCGAACTCGACCTTAGGATCCTTAGGCATGCGCTGAATCTCGAGCGAGAGAATCTGCTCTGAGGCCATCACCGAAGGTACGCAGTCGGGAATCATGCCGAGGTCCTCGCCACATACAAGCATGCCCGTAGCCTCAGTAAGAGGTGGCAGCTTCTTGAGTGCCTCCCACTGCCAGAAGTCGTTGTGACGGCGGTAGAAGAAGTCGTTATATAGGCGGTTGTAGGCCTCCTTCTGGTCGTCCGCAAGCCAGCGGTAGCAGTCGGTGGAGTATGCCGAGATGCGGGGGTGGAACTTACCCTTCTGGAGCTTATCCTCCACGAAGAGCACGTTGTCGGTCTCGGCGATGTTACCCACATGCCAGCTCTCGAAGCGGAAGCCGTAGGATGCAATCTCGTCATAGCTATAAGGGAGTGCCGGGTTGAAGCGACCGAGCAGTGCGTTAACGGCATCGAGCGGAATCTCCCAGATGCGGAAGAAGCCGAGGATATGGTCGATACGGTAGGCATCGAAGTACTCAGCCATCTTGACGAAGCGTGCCTTCCACCAAGCGTAGCCATCTTCGGCCATCTTAGCCCAGTTGTATGTGGGGAAGCCCCAGTTCTGGCCCATAACCGAGAAGTCATCGGGTGGAGCACCTGCCGACGAGTCCATGTTGAAGAGCTCGGGATATACCCATGCATCGACGCTCGTGCGCGAGATACCGATAGGGATGTCGCCCTTGAGCACCACGCCGCGTGAGTGGGCATAGTCACGCACCTCACGCAACTGCTTCGAGAGGTGGAACTGCACGAAGTAGTGGAAAGCCACCTCCGAGCTATGCTCCTTCTCGTACTTTACGGCCTTAGCCTTGGTGTACTTAGCCATCGTGCCCCACTGCGAGAAGTCGGGCGTACCCTTAGCGTCGCGCAATGCCGAGAATACGGCGTAGGGGCGCAACCACTCCTCGTTAGCCTCCATAAAGGCCTTGAACTCCTTGGATGCGAGGCACTTCTTACCCTCAGCCTCGAAGACGAGGTGCAGATACTCGGCCTTAGCATTGTTCACACGCTCGTAGTCGACCATAGGCAGCGCGTTGAGCTCCTTACCAAGGGCATCGAAGCGTGCCGCCTGAGCCTTATCCTTGAGCTTACCCACGGCAGCGAGGTGGAGGAACTGAGGATGCAGGGCAAAGGTAGAGTTGGCGTTGTAGGGGTATGAGTCCTGCCATGTGCCCGTCATCGTGGTATCGTTGATAGGTAGAATCTGGATGATAGACTGGCCAGTCTTCTCTGCCCAGTCGACCATGAGCTTGAGGTCGTAGAACTCACCCACGCCGAAGCTCTCCTCCGAGCGCAACGAGAACACGGGGATAGCGACACCTGCGCCACGCCATGGTGCCATGTCGAACTGGGGACGGAGGCCGTCGACGACGAGAGCCTCACCCTCCTGCACGCTCTCGGCGAAGTAGTAGTTCTCGCCCGACTGCCATGCCACAACGTCGCCCGAGGCGGTGTCGACGATGACAAACTTATAGGCAAAGGCCGACTTCGGGGCCTTGAGGCGCGCCGTCCAGAGGGGTGCATCGCTATCGTTCATCTGAACACCCTTCTTAACATCCCAGTTGCCGAGTGCCTTGCCGTCGCCCACGAGCACCACGTGTTGCGTAGAGCGCACCGTGGCAATGTCGGCGCGGATGGTGAGGTAGCCATCGGCTACACCCTGAGCCTTCTTACGCTTGGGGCGTGCAAAGACACCATCGGTAAACATCGACGAGTGGAACGAACGGTCGGAGGGCATATCGCCCCAGCGGTCAAGGACACGAACAGCCGTTACACCCTTATCAAGCACGAGGTGGTGCATGCCACCCCACTCCTTACGTACTACATCGTCACCACGACGTACCTCATAGCGGTACGATAGCTCTGCGGCGGCGGTGAGCTTAAGCGCAACATCCCAGATGCCCGAGCCGATGTAGGTCATCGGATAGGCCTTCTCCTTCGTAGCGCCAACGACAACGTACAGATCCTCTCCGTAGGCTGTCTGATACTCTAATCTAAGGTTAAGTGTCATACCTATGTATTATAATTAGTAATTAGTAATCGGGGCTAAAGTAGCATTTCGCGGAGTCTCTCGCAACTGGCCTCGGGGTTGTGGTGGTCGAAGTCGAAACCCTGCCAGCCAAGCTCACGCGCCGCCGCGGCATTACACGGGCGGTCGTCGATAAAGAGTGTCTCGGCAGGCTCTATCGAGTAACGCTCCGTAAGCGTGGTGTAGATGCGCGGGTCGGGCTTCACGACATGCTCCTCGCACGATATAACCTCGCCGTCGAAGTAGGCGTAGACCTCCTTCGTGCGCAGAAACTCGATGAACTCACGCGACATGTTCGACAACACGAAGAGTCGATACCCTGCCGCCTTGAGCTCGGCGATAAGGCTCTTGGTTGCGGGGAGCTCCTCCTGTGTGGCGATGGAGCGCATAAGGTTCTTCGTAGCAAGCTCGCGGTCGCACGCATTGTACTCCGCAAGCGACGTAATGACCTCATCCATGGTGACAACGCCACGGTCATAATCCTCCCAGAACTTAGGCATCTCGGGAAGAAGTATGTACGAGAAAAACTTTATAAATTCGGGCTCAAACTTCCTCGGGTCGCGCGCAAAGACGACACCACCGAGGTCGAAGACTACATTTTTAATCTTTTCCATACCCACAAATATACGGATTCTTCGGGAGAAATGCAAAACTCTGCCGTCACTTTTTTGCCGAATGGTAAAATTGCATGGATGAGCGGAGGCGGAGCCGCAGAGGGAGCATACGAGTTGCACGGTAACGCGAGTAACGGGGGTAACGCGGTAACAGGGGTAACGCCTCTGTTACCGTGTTACTTGTTACTGGGGGAAGGGTTG
>CALBKP010000037.1 GCA_937895825.1 uncultured Alistipes sp.
ATACGCCGTAACACGCAACAGCCACTGCTTCATGCGCTTCTGCTCCACGGGGTGACCGCCACGTACGGATAGACCCTCCTTAACCTCGTCGTTGGCGAGCACCGTGCCGAGCGCGGGACACCAGTTTACCATGGTGTCGGCGCGGAAGGCTAGGCGGTAGTTTTGTAGCACCTGCTCGCGCTCAGCCTCGGTCATCGCGCGCCACTCGTCGGCAGTGAAGGTGAGGTGCGTGGTCTCGGCTGCGTCGATGCCCTCGGTGCCGTTAGCCTCGAAGTGTGTTACAAGTGCGGTGATAGGCTCAGCCTTCGCGGTGGCGTTGTTGTACCAGTGGTCGAACATCTGGAGGAATGCCCACTGCGTCCAGTGATAGTACTCGGGCTCGCATGTGCGTACCTCGCGCTCCCAGTCGAACGAGAAGCCGATCTTGTCGAGCTGCGAGCGGTAGCGCGCGATGTTCTCCTCGGTTGTTACTGCGGGGTGCTGACCCGTCTGAATTGCATACTGCTCGGCGGGCAGACCGAAGGCGTCGTAACCCATAGGGTGGAGGACGTTAAATCCCTTCTGGCGCTTGTAGCGTGAGTAGATATCTGAGGCGATATATCCGAGGGGATGACCCACGTGCAGACCTGCACCCGAGGGATATGGGAACATATCAAGTACGTAAAACTTTGGGCGTGTGGGGTCTACGCTCACGCGATAAGTACCCTCCTTTTGCCACTTCTCCTGCCATTTCGGCTCAATGGCTCTAAAATCGTATTCCATAACTTGTTAATATTTATTTTGTTATTGTTTTATTCTGTCTATTTGCTTTGGTTACTCTTCTTCAAAGATGTTAGAAGCATAGTCGCTCCAATATTCTGCCGCTTTGTAAGCACTTATAATGCTATCATCAGCCGATGCAGGAACAAGAATCTTACGTCCTGGGGCGTTGTTATAGAACATATAGGAGCCTCCTGCTGGCGGTGTTGTCGGCTTGCAATATACTGTTTTAAGGCTGGTGCATTTATAGAATGCCCTCTCTCCAATCGTCGTTACGCTATTGCCAATAGTCACACTGGTAAGATCCCAGCAATTGCCGAATGCACTCTCTCCAATCGTCGTTACGCTATCAGGGATATTCACATTTGTCAGGCTGGGGCAATAACAGAATGCCCCCTCCCCAATTGTCGTTACGCTATCGGGGATAGTCACACTTGTAAGGCTGTCGCAATCAGAGAATACCCTCTCTCCAATCGTCGTTACGCTATCAGGAATAATGACACTTGTAAGACTACTGCAACGTGCGAATGCGCTCTCTCCAATCGTCGTTACGCTATTACCAATAGTCACACTTGTAAGTTTGAAGCAACAATCGAATGCAGAATATCCAATCGTCGTTACGCTATCAGGAATAGTCACACTTGCAAGGCTGGTGCAATTATTGAATGCCCTATCTCCAATCGTCGTTACGCTATCGGGGATAGTCACACTTGCAAGGCTGTCGCAATCACAGAATGCCCAATCCCCAATCGTCGTTACGCTATTGCCAATAGTCACACTTGTAAGGTTGACGCAATTATAGAATGCATAATCTCCAATCGTCGTTACGCTATCTCCAATAGTTACCTTTGTAAATTTAGAGTTATAAAAAGGGCTGTATTCTGATGATGATACACTTGGAATATTAGAATTAATTATTAGTTCACCTGTACAACCTGCGAAAACACCCGATCCAAACGAAGTAACACCTTTGCCAATAGTCATACTCAAAAGGCTATCGCAACTACAGAATGCTTTATATCCAATCGTCGTTACGCTATCAGGGATAGTCACATTCAAAAGGTTGCCGCATTCATAGAATGCATAATCTCCAATCGTCGTTACGCTATCGCCAATAGTCACATTCAAAAGGTTGCCGCATTCATAGAATGCATAATTTCCAATCGTTGTTACACCATTGCCAATAGTCACACTTGTAAGGCTGCCGCAACCCGAGAATGCATCATCTCCAATCGTCGTTACGCTATCGGGAATAGTCACACTTGTAAGGCTATCGCAATATTCGAATGCCTCCTCTCCAATCGTAGTTACGCTATCGGGAATAGTCACACTTGTAAGTGTATAACAATCATAGAATGCCCTCTCTCCAATCGTAGTTACGCTATCGGGAATAGTCACACTTGTAAGTGTATAACAATCATAGAATGCATAATATCCAATTTTTGTAACATTCCCATCAAAGGTAATAACACCCTTTCCTGTTTTGCTATCCCACACATTAGAAAGATATGTAGCACCAAACTCATCGGTGTAATATGGCTCAACCTTTGCGGTAGCGGTGTACCAAATCTCGTTATTTGCAGGGGTGGGTATGGTGGGCGTGTTTGGGTTTACGAACTTAAACGCTGCCATCGGTTTAATATGGTTACGCTCTATTACGACCTCCTTATCTGTAGATTGGGTCATTGTAAAGTTGGTAGTATCGGTAATCTCCACGGTGATACCCTTTGTAAACGTCATCGGAGGCAGTGCGATATAGAATGCAGTAGCCTCTGCGTCAAGCGCAACGCCCGCGCCGCAGTTGAGTGTAACTTCGGTAAGGATAGTGCCAGGGCGCACAAGCGTGCCGCCTACCTCGCCATCGTCGTCGCTCTCGGTGAGCTCCGATGCAAGCGTCGAGGTGGCATCTGCGGTATTGATATACAACTCGCCCGCAACCTGCTCGCCCGCGTTGCCGCGGAGCGTAATAGACTTAACCGTCTCGCCCGCGCCTGTAAGTTGCAGCTTAAGCCAACCACAGACGCTCTTGAGCGACACCTGGTTATACTCACTTTGCGATACCATAACGTTGCCATCCAAACCGTAGCCATCCTTGAGGTAGCTCTGCTCGGCGGGCAACGATGCCTGAACGTTCTTCGTGTCGCTATTGTAGAAGTAGCCCGCGTTGTAGGGGTAGACAACAACGATCTCGTTAGTCGTAGGGGTAGGGACTACGCTGCTGCCCACGGGGAGGATATTGCCCGTGCGGTCGCCAGTCTTGCCCGCAAACTGCCACTGCTCGTTGGTGGTGCTGCGGTAGAATACCGACAGGAGGTCGCCCTCGGTCCATACGCTCTTTTTCTCCTCGTTTAGTTGGATACGAGTATCCTCCGTATCACCCTCGAACGATACGGTGAGGGTGCGGTTGTCGTCTAAGATGATACCCGCAGGTTCGTTGATGGCATCCTTAGTGCAGGCTACAAACAGCGTTGCAGCGAGTGCAAAAAGTAAAAATCTTCTCATTATTTGCGTAGTTTTATTTGTTAATCCTCATCATCGTCATCCCAGTCGTCGTCGACGTAGAAGCCGTCCATCAGCGCGTCGATATCTCGGCGCTCCTTCTTCGTCGGGCGGCCGGTGCCGCGGTCACGGAAGACGAAGATCGTCTCGTGTGGCACGTTGAGCTTGTCGAGCTCCTCCTGCGGCGTGCAGTTAAGGCAGTAGAGCGGCACGTTCTTCGCAGGCTGGCGGCTCGAGACGAGCTCTAAGACCTTATAGCTATATGTCACCCTCTCGCGGCGGACAGATATGCGGTCGCCAATCTTTACCTCGCGTGAGGGCTTGGCATAGGCATCGTTTACCAGCACGCGGTTCTGGCGTATGGCATCGGCCGCATCGCTGCGCGTCTTGAACACGCGCACCGCCCATAGGTATTTGTCTAATCGTATGTCACTCATTACTTTTTCAATTCTTGGTTATAGCTATTTGTGCGGCTGACGCTGATGATCATACCCAGCGCGAGCGAGGTGAACAGCAGCGACGAGCCACCGCGCGAGATTAGCGGCAGCGTCTGTCCCGTCTCGGGGATAAGGTTCACCTGAACGAGTATGTGCAGCAGAGCCTGGCACGTGATAAGCAGGCCGAGACCCGCGGTCATAAGCGTAGGGAAGGCCGTAGTACAGCGTCGGCATATCTCTATCGAGCGGAACGTTATCCAGAGGTACAGGAGCATAAGCACCACGGCGGCGATAAAGCCGTACTCCGACGTGAAGAAGGCGTAGGCGTAGTCGCTCTCGGGGTGTATGACGATAGCTCGTGAGGAGCTATGTCCTGCACCCTCGCCCGCAATGCCGCCATTGCGTATGGCAATCATGGCACACTCCGTGTCCGAGAGTTCGTAGAAGTACTCCTTCTTACCATCCGTAATCCACTCCTTGACCCACGTAGAGAGGCGGCCACTCGCCGTGTCGCCACGACCTACTCCCACAAGCGAGAGCAGCGAGAGGGCAAGGGTACCGGCGGTGATGACAAGAAGCGTGAACTTAATAATCTCGCCCTTAGCCACGCGGCCAATGTAGAGCATGATGACCGAGGCGAGGAAGATAAGCACGGCCGACGATGTGTGGGCAGGGAGGATGACTACGCACGACACGATAACGGGGCCCAATATAGGCCATGTGTTCTCGCGGAGTATCTGTCGCTGCTTCTCGTCTTTGAGTCTAAATGAGGTGGGCAGCAGCTTGATCTTGTTGATGGTCTCCTGGCGGCTCTCCATACGTCGTGCGAGCATGAGGATAGTGAATATCTTAAGTCCCTCGGATGGCTGGAACTGGAAGGGACCTATCGGTAGCCAACGTGCCGCGCCATTTGTCGTGGAGCCCACGAAGTACGTTGCAAGCGTGAGGATGACAAAGAGGTAGTAGCCGATGGGTGTCCATCGGCGGTAGAACGTGTAGTTAATCTTGTGGGCGATGTATATCACTGGCATCGAGAGTGCCGTGACAAGCATCAGCTGCTGGCGCAACGAGCCCGTCGTAGACATATCTGACGTGATGTCAAAGACCATCTTCGCTGTTGACGAGTAGACCACAAGGATAGAGACGACGATAAGCACGGCATAGATGATCCATAGTGTGCGGTCGCCCTCCAATATGCGGCGGCGCGAGGCGAGAAGCTCCTCGGCAGCCTCAATTCCAATACTATCTCTGTTATCCTGCATTGCGTTATATGCTACTTTTGAAGAATATTATCCTTAACCCACATCTTAAACATGCGGCCACGCTCTTCGTAGTTGCGGAAGAGGTCGAAGCTCGCACATGCTGGCGAGAGGAGCACGGTGTCGCCCGCCGTAGCCTCGTCGCGTGCCGCCGCCATAGCCTCATCGAAGCTGTGGCAGTTACGAATAACTGGGACGATGCCCTGGAACTCCTTGATGAGCTTGGTGTTATCAACGCCCATACAGATAAGCGCCTTAACCTTCTTGCGAGCAAACTCCTTCAGAGGGGTGTAGTCGTTGCCCTTGTCCGTGCCGCCTGCAATCCATACCGTTGGGCGCTTCATGCTCTCCAAGGCATACCATACCGAGTCGACGTTTGTGGCCTTAGAGTCGTTAACCCACTGAATATCACCCTCGGAACCTGCGGGTTCCAAGCGATGCTCCACGGGCGAGAAGTCGTATATCGAGCGTTTGATCTGCTTGGGGTCTATGCCTGCGGCGAGTGTTGCGAGGGATGCGGCCATAGCGTTGTAGACGTTGTGCATGCCCTCGATCTGCATCTTGCGTGTGTCGATCGTCACGTTCTTCTTGCCTACCGTGGCAGTGAAGCTATGACCCTCGAGGATAGCATCGCCATCGCCACTGGCAATGGCCGTATTTATGGCAAAGGGGAGTTGGCGTGCGCGTAGGTCGTTGTCCATCTCCGTAAGCATATCATTTGTCACTTCGTCGTCGGCCGAGTATATGAAGTAGTCCGAGGCGTTCTGGTTCTGTGTGATACGCATCTTCGAGCGGGCATAGTTCTCGAGTTTATAGTCGTAGCGGTCGAGGTGGTCGGGGGTGATGTTCATCAATACACCGATGTCGGATTTGAACTTGTAGCAGCCGTCAAGCTGGAAAGAGCTTAGCTCCAGGACATGCCAGAAGTACTTGTCGGTAGCCACGGAGTAGGCGAAGCTCTCACCGATATTACCGCCGAGCGACACCTTACGGCCTGCGTCGGACATGATCTTGTAGATAAGTGACGTTGTCGTGGTCTTACCGTTAGAGCCCGTGATGCAGATGGTCTTGGCAACACCCTTATAGCGACCTGCGAACTCTATCTCCGAGATTACGGGTATGCCATGCTCGCGTATCTTCTGCACGATGGGAGCTGTGTCGGGGATGCCTGGCGACTTGATTACTTCGTTTGCATCGAGGATGCGCTCCTCGGTATGGCCACCCTCTTCGTATTCAACGCCCCACTCGTCGAGACGCTCCTTGAACTTGGGCGCAATCTTGCCCATGTCGGTTAGGAACGTGTCGAAACCCTTCTTCTTGGCGAGTATTGCCGAGCCGTAGCCCGAGATGCCGCCACCCAAAACTGCTATCTTACGTTTCATATCTTAGTTCTTGTTTTGTCTGTTGTTACTGAATCTTAAGCGTTACGAGTGTCATGGCTGCAAGGAGCAACGATATGATGAAGAAACGCATCATAATCTTCGTCTCGAACAGTCCCTTCTTCTGGTAGTGGTGGTGTAGTGGCGACATGAGGAACACACGTCGTCCCTCGCCATACTTACGCTTCGTATATTTGAAGTATCCCACCTGAATCATCACCGAGAGTGCCTCGACAAGGAATACACCGCACAGTAGCGGCAAGAGCAGCTCCTTGCGAATACATAGAGCAAAGACGGCGATGATACCACCAATCGTTAGCGAGCCCGTGTCGCCCATAAATATCTGCGCAGGGAACGAGTTGTACCAAAGGAAACCGATGAGCGCACCGGCAAAGGCTGCCGCAAAGACGATAAGCTCACCGCTATCGGGGATATACATGATGTTGAGGTAGTCCGAGTAGATGATATGTCCCGAGAGGTAAGCTAATATACCCAGCACCAGAACTATCGGTACGGATACGCCCGTAAGCAGGCCGTCGATGCCGTCGGTGAGGTTGGCACCATTCGATACGGCGGTTATGACGAAGATGGCAACAACGATGTAGAGCAGCCATGCTAAGGTGTCGTTACCGCCCGTGAGCAGCTTATAGTCGAGCATCGTATCCTTAAGGAACGGAATAGAGGTCTTGGTGCTCTTCTCCGTTGTTGTGCTCACTACGACCTTCTGCGTGTAGCTGTTTATTGCCTCGCCCGTCTCGTTGTCGATGATGGTGTAGTTGGCGCAGACCTTGGGCAGGAACCGGGCAACACGCTCAGCCAGAGGACGCTGCTCGTCTTCACCCATGAACAGAGTGACAGGGGTCTCATCCACCAGGATCTCCTGCATGCCGTGGAAGAACTCGGGGCAGGTGATGGACTTGGTACGGATCCACATCTGCTCTTCCCAGTAGCACATGGCGTAGGAGTAGGTAGCGCCCCACTGGTTGCCGGCACCCACGAAGTAATGGGGCAGATCGGGGTGATCCTTCAGGAAAGCAACCTTGTTCTTGGCATAGTCATATGCCCAGGCATCGGCTGCCTTCTCGATCTCCACCAGGCCCTGTGCCAGGTGTGCTTCCATTTCCTTGTTGTAGCGCTCGTACTCGGGGAATTCGCCGTTCTTGTACATCAGGTAGTTGGCAACCATGTAGAACTTCAGCTGCTCATTCTTGGGGTACAGAACCAGATGATCCCACTTGCCCTCCTGGGTCAGGGTGGAGCCGGGGGTATCGATGAAGGCGATGACGCGGACGCCGTCTGCCTTGATCTTGTCGATCAGCTGAACCATTTCCTTGGTATTGCCGGAAACAGTGGAGTAAATCACAACAGACTTGCTGGTCAGGCGCTTGTTGCCGGTGGTCAGATATTCTGCTGCGTTTTCGACGTACACGGGCAGGCTGGACTTGCCGCGCATGTAAACTTCAACCTGCATGGCGGAGGCATAGGTGCCGCCGATGCCGATGAAATAGATGTTGTCAAAGCCTTCTTCCCAGATCTGATCGATGATCTTCTCGATCTGGGGACGCAGTGCCAGTGCACCGTTGACGGAGTCGATATCGCCCTGCTCGTTGAAGTTGCGCAGGCATGCACCCTGGGTCTCTGCCCAGGCTTTAGCTTCGTAAACCATAGAAAAATAATACTCCTTTCAAAAAAGGCAGCCCGAAAAACGGCTTAGATTGTAAGGAGTTTTTAGAGTTGCCGATCAATAAATAGGTGTGCTGTGCAGATCCAGACCGCAGAAAAACTGAAATGCGTGCTGGATCGCCTTGTCCCAGTAAGGCCATTCATGGTCTC
>CALBKP010000038.1 GCA_937895825.1 uncultured Alistipes sp.
CAATCTCCATAATCTCGACCTTCGCCTCCTCCAAGCCTGCAACATCCTTGAACGTAATACGATCCCTCGTGTTCTTATCCGACATCTGGGCACGTGCCTTGCCGACATTCATAATGCCGCCACCGCCGCCACCGCCAGCACCACGTGCCATAGAGCGCATGATGAAGATCCATACCACGATGATGAGTATCCAGGGCATAAACTCGAAGATGTAGTCCATCCACCCCTTCTCCGTGCGGTTATACTTAACCACAACATCTGAAATGATCTCACCACTCTCCTCCGCATTAGCCTTGGCCTTAGACTCCGCCTCGGCGATACGATTGGCGAAATACTGTACATCGCCACCAGTATTAAATACCACCTGAACACCCGTCTTAGGAATATTTTTGAAGCGTTCATCCTGAGCCAATGAGTCAAGCGCTTCTTGGCGAAGATAGAGACTCGCCGCCTCCTTATCCTTCACCTCAATACGCTCTACATATCCCCCCTCGACAAGCTCATCGACCATATTCCAGTCACCCTCAATAGGGCGTGACTCCGCCTCGCCCAACATCGAGTAACCGATGATGACCATGGCAACCATAGCCCAAAACCACATAAAGCTAAAGCGGGGTCGCATCACTGGCTGATTTACCTTTTTAGCCATACTTAACTCACTTTATCACACAACACTAATCACCAAACTCATAACGTTTCATGGGAGCGTCAGCCCACAACTCCTCCAAGCGGTAGAAGTCGCGCAACTCCGTCTGGAAGATATGAACAATAACATCCGAGTAGTCCATGGCTACCCAGAAGGCATTCTGGCGGCCTTCAACGCGCACGGGCCACTCACCCATAACCTCAAAGACCTTCTCCTCAATACTCTGAGAGATGGCATCAACCTGCGTTGTTGAATCGGCATGGCAGACGACAAAGTTCGAGCATATAGCACCATCGAAGCCCGAAAGATCGAGTGAAACAATACCCTGAGCCTTCTTGTCATCCATAGCCTCAACTATCGTATTAATCAACTTCTCCAAATTTTCCATAGTAACTAATTTGATATCAACAATTTATTCTATAATAGCGGCATGCGAGAGCCGTAACTCTCAAGCAAGCTAACGCACACGCGCACTAAATTCTTGCAAATATAAGCAAAAAATGTGAAATAAGCAACAACAATTTCGCACAAAAGGCGAAATAAGGAACAATACCGAAGGCTTTATTATGGGAAGTGGACTCAACAAGGGAGATGGGACGAATGGGTTATATCGGGTCAAATAAGTTATGCATATCGGGCAGACAGAGTCTAAAATGATACGTAGATTCACAGAACCCACACCCAACACCACATTATCGCGAAACAAAATTCCCCATCAAATTGGTAGAGAGTAATTAGCAATAGTTTCGCTGGCTCGGGATAGCGGTATATGTAGGATTATTAGCACACTCTAATTTTTTGTCAGAAAGAATTAGGCTTGGAGTATCGCAAAAGAGATGACCACGGGATAGTACTTTGACGTACAGCCCGTGGTCATATGATCTTTTGACGTGTGCCGAGAATGCCCCCTTATCACAAGAATTACACTTTCTCTTGGTTGACGCAATTTAGAATAGTTTTGCGCAATGCTTCCACTATTGACTGCTTTACGTAAGTACGACTTACGGCCAAGGCCACACGACGTGATGTAGCACCCTTGGCAATGCTCTTAACACGGTTGCGACGTGAGAGCGGAATGAACTCGAGAGACATCTCTGGGATGATGGTCATGCACGATGTGCAATCAACCATTCGCATAAGTGTATCGAGCGAGCCAGACTCGAAGTAGAAGTGCGACGGAATCTCATGCGCCGCCTGGCATAGTTCAAATATCTGATCACGCATACAATTACCTCTGCTCAAGAGTATTAAATCTTTAAAGTCTATATCCTCAATGCGGATATTTGAGCGCTCGAACAGCGGGTGCGAGGGCGACACATAGGCGTAGAAATGGTCGCTAAAAAGGTCGTGCTCGGTGATACCCTCACCACATGTTCCACTGGCCACAAGAGCAGCGTCGATACGGTCGCGTTTGAGCGACTCGATAATCTCGGCAGTGACCATTTCGTGAATCTCAAGTTCAACCTTCGGAAACTCCTTTACGAAGGTTGGGATAAACTTATGAAGCAGGTATGGTGCGATTGTAGGAATTACACCAAGACGCATTTTTCCCGCCGTCTCGCCACGCATTTCAGCCACCGACTCGCGAATGTGGTTATACGAGCGCAGCGTTTCACGTGCCTGCTCCAAAACAACCTCACCAACAGCCGTTGGAATGATAGGTTTCTTGGTTCTATCCAGAAGCACGGCACCAAGTTCCTCCTCAAGAGCTTTAATCTGCATGGAGAGTGACGGCTGCGTGACAAAACAGTGCTCGGCAGCCACTGAAAAACTACCACAATTGGCCACAGCCATCAGGTATTCAAGTTGAATTATAGTCATAATCGCATAAGGTTAGTCTGTTTGCTACGCACAAAGTTATAAAAAAAATCTATATATCGCACAATTTTCTATGTAACTCAACAAATTTTTGTTATTTTTGTCGCCTATGAGCGTATAGAAGATGTACGCCCTTAAAATTTAGTAACCGAAACAATAGTCTAAAAATGGGAAAAAAGATAATTCTTACGGGCGACCGCCCCACCGGAAAGTTGCACTTAGGACACTTTGTAGGCTCACTTTGCCGCCGCGTTGAGCTTCAGAACTCTGGCGAGTATGACAAGATATTCATCATGATTGCCGATGCTCAGGCTCTCACCGACAATGCCGACAATCCAGATAAGGTACGCGAAAACATCATCGAGGTAGCGCTCGACTACCTATCGTGCGGCATCGACCCCACAAAGTCAACAATCTTCGTGCAGTCATACGTGACGGAGCTAACGGAGTTGGCATTCTACTACATGAACCTCGTCACGGTGCAGCGATTGCAGCGTAACCCGACAGTTAAGGCCGAGATTCAGATGCGTGGCTTTGCCGAGAATGGCGAGGAGCAGGAGAACCAGCAGCGTAAGGGTACGCCCGTGGGGTTCTTCACCTACCCTATCTCTCAGGCATCGGACATCACAGCCTTCCGCGCCACAACCGTTCCCGTTGGTGAGGATCAGGAGCCTATGATCGAGCAGACACGCGAGATCGTGCATAAGTTCAACTCGGTCTATGGTGAGACACTCACCGAGCCCGAGATTATGCTACCGACAAACTCTGCATGCTTACGTCTGCCTGGTACTGACGGCAAGGCCAAGATGTCAAAGTCACTCGGCAACTGCATATACCTCTCGGATACGGCTGAGGATGTAAAGAAGAAGGTTATGAGCATGTACACCGACCCCGACCATTTGAAGGTCACTGACCCTGGCAAGGTGGAGGGTAACACCGTATTCACATACCTCGATGCATTCTCTCGCCCCGAGCACTTCGCTAAGTACTGCCCCGACTACGAGAACCTCGAGGCAATGAAGGAGCACTACCGCCGTGGCGGTCTGGGCGATGTTAAGTGCAAGAAGTTGCTTATCGCTGTCTTGGAGGAGCTATTGGAGCCTATACGCGAGCGTCGCAAGTACTACGAGCAGCGCATCGAGGAGGTATACGAAATTCTTCGTCGTGGTTCGGAGGAGGCACGCGCCGCTGCTGCCGACACGCTCCACGATGTTCGCAACGCTATGCGTATAAACTACTTCGAGGATACAGAGCTTATCGCTCGTCAGGCTGCGGAGTTCCGTAAATAGCAAACCGACGGCAACCGTTGCTAAAACTATATGATAAACCTTTCGAACATACAAGAGCGCGTCTACCAACTATTCCTTAGCCTCACGCGCCGACTAACAAACTCGCAGACGATGGCCATACTGGCTATCATTGTGGGTCTGTGCGCCGGTGTGGGTGCATATATTTTCAACACGCTTCTGCACTTCATCACCCACTCGCTCACGTCGTGGACACCTGACGACCAGGCACAGTGGCTATACCTCATCTACCCCGCTATCGGTATTATACTGGCAACGCTCTTTGTCAAGTACGTAGTCAAGGATGGCATCTCGGAGGGTGTCACACGCGTACTCTATGCCATGTCGCGTACCGACTCGCGCATCAAGGGTCACAACTGCTGGACATCTATCGTAGGTGGTGCTACGACCATCGGATTCGGTGGATCGGTGGGTCCCGAGGCACCTATTGTCTTGACGGGAGCAGCTATAGGCTCGAACATTGGTAAACTGGCACGCTTGAACTACAAGAACATCACTCTACTATTGTGTTGTGGTGCAGGTGCTGCCGTTGCTGCGGTCTTTAAAGCTCCGATCACAGGTGTCGTCTTTGTGTTGGAGATCCTGATGCTCGACATCACCTCGAAGTCGATTATCCCGCTGCTTATGGCATCGGTAAC
>CALBKP010000039.1 GCA_937895825.1 uncultured Alistipes sp.
CCCCCGACATTGGGCGAGCAACCCTTAATTGTCGGTATACATGGTCTTGCAACCCGCGAGACGTACTGCCGAGGAGTATTGCTACCCTCGCGGTGGGCTCTTACCCCGCCTTCTCACCCTTACCCTTGCGGGCGGTTATTTTCTTCTACGCTACTATACACTTACGCATATCAAGCCGTTAACTTGCGCGGTGCTCTATGTTGCTCGGACTTTCCTCCCCCACCCAGTGGGTGGCAGCGATGGAGCGCGTATCCGCGACAAAGGTACAAAAAAAAGGAGAACAAACAAGCTGCCAATTGGTAATTAGTAGTGACTTCCGTTTTCCTGTCATTCTATATTTGCGGAAGTATGGACAATTGGTAATGGGTTACATGTGGGACTGGGTTATATGGGTTGTATAGGTTCTATGCATCTGAGTATCACGCATGACCTTTGCCGCCGGATTCGTTTAACCCCTCTGCCCCACTGTATATAATCAGTATTGGCAATTAGCCGAGGTAGAGATTACGTGTTGCGAGCTCCTTTTTGTTTTGCGAGTATTAAAATAATGCCCGCAAGGTAGTATGCTAAATAAAAAAGCAGCACCCTTAAAGAGTGCTGCTTTGGATTAATCGTCTACTTATGATAGTAAACTACTTATTAATGCTAAAGAACAGATACGTTCTTGTCTGCGTCAATAGTCATCAACTTACCATCAATAGCAATCTGAGTGTACTCTACACCATTTACGGTAATAGGGTTACCAGCCTCATAGTTCTTAATTCTCCAACCACCTGAGAAGTTAGAATCAAATATGTTGGTGTTTGTATATGTCACCTTGTGAGCAGCACCGTTATTTGTTTCGGTTGGACTCTGGAAGTTGTCAATCTCGACAGCAGCACAAGCCTGGTTCTTAATAGCACCAGCATAACCTGGAGCTGATGCGTTGAATGTACAGCCATCAACCTTTACCTCACAAGCACCATCACCCTCGTTGTAAACCAAGATTGCCTTGCCAGCGGTGTTGAAAGTACAGTTGTTAAACTCTGTTACGTCCGAGCCATATGTCCAGATATACTGATTAGCTGCCAAGTTGAAGGTACAATTGTTAAAGACGTTCTTTGCGCCATACAAGCACATCTCACCATTGATAGTAACATTGTTGTAAGTAACAGTATTCACGTGCTGTACGCCCGTAGCATAACCTCTACCCCTAACCGTTACGCCTGTAAAAGTAACGTCTGAACCTGACATGTTAGGCTTGTCGATAATAATATTTACATCCTTGCCACCAAAGATAGCAACATCACCACCATTTTTAATTGATGGAAGCGCGTAGATACCATCAGCAAGAGTTACAGCAACATCTACACCAGCAGCGGCAATCACATCCAACTCACTCTGTGACGCAGCCTCAATCATCATCATCTCCTTGCCGTCGATGATAACCCTTGCATTCTTAGCGTTGTTAACAATTGCGGGTGTACCATCGATTGTTGTCTCTGTAATTGTCAAAGTAGCGTAGTCGGCAGTGCCACGAAGAATAATAACAGCATCACCCTCATCACCAGCAGACTTCAATGAGCTATTCTTGATGTAGTACTTCTCAGCTGCACCTGCACCGCCTGAGCTCTCACCGTAACGAACAGCGTAACCCTTTACATCTACTGTACACTGGTCAACAGTTACGTTCGTACTATTGTTGAAGTTAAGACCGTTCTTAGAATAAACATTACACTTCTCTACAAGGATGCCGTCGATACCCTTAGCCTGAACCAAAGAGTGTGCATTTGCAGTAGCAGTACAGTTAGCAATCTTCAAGTTCTTGTCACCGCCCGTGTAAGACTTAACACCTACGGCACCAGGAACGTCGAATGTACAGCTATCAACAGTTACGTTGCAAGTATAACGTGTGGCATTTGTGCCATCGCCCAAGCGGATGCAGGCATCTGCAGAGATGCTGTCGGCATTGAAGTTAAGCTCCTTGATAGTCAAGCCAGCAGTAGTGTAAGTCGAGCTCTTGCCATCAACGGTGATAACACCAGCGTAGTTGTGGCCGTTACCCTCGATAGTAACCTTAACGTCTGCCTTCTGAGTAGCAACAACGTCTCCTGTAATGTCGGCAGCAACGTGGATAGTAGTACCGTCCGTAGCGTTGTTAAGAAGAGTCTGGAGGCCATCTGCGGTGTAAGCGTACAAAGTATTGTTGCCGGGGAATACGCTATAAGTCTTATCATTGCAGTCAACGCCGTAGCCGCAGTCAGCAGGAGCTACAAATGCCTCATCGTCATTACCCGAGGTGAATACTATATCATAGCCAGGAGCTGTGAGATCGCACTCTGCAAGGTTGAATCGATATGCCTTGTCGGTCTTACGAGCGATAATAGGAAGATTTGCTGTGATATCCACATCCTCCAAATAGAGAGTGGTTTCAACAGTGGCATCAGTACGGATACCATAGCCTTCAGCTACAATCACAGAGTTTGCAAACTTATTATTGATTGAAGTGCCAAATGAAACACCGTTTTGTGCATTAATGTCCAGACCCTCAAAGGTGACATTATTACAGCCATAAAGCTGAGCAAATGAGTGCAAGCCAGAAGCATTAGCAGCGCGTGTAGTACCATTTGCTACGCAATTTGCAACATGGATGTTCTTACCCTGACGAATCTTGATAGCAACAACACCCTCACCAGTAGCGTTGAACGAACAATCCTTGATAGTTACGTTGTGAGCATAGTTGTAGTTATTGCCATACTTCGTATTATCGTTAGCATCAATAAAGTTGATGTTGCTCTTCGAAGTTGTGAAGTTGATGTTCTGGATAGTGATGCTATCAGAACCAGCCTGACGAGCATCGCCATTGATCTCAAATACACCATCATAGTTGTAGCCATTACCATCAACAATGATATGCTTGCCCTCAACTTGATTAGCAACTACATTACCCTCGATATCGCCAACGAGGAAGATAGTCTGGCCATTAACGTAGTTGTCAAGAGCCTCCTGGAGTGTCTTAGCAGAGTCAACCTCAACCAACTCGATATCAAAGTCGTCCTCCTCAGGATTCCACTCTGTACCATTTGAGAAGTTATCGTCGATGCGTACCTCAACCTCGGTAGCAGTAGTGAGGACGTTACCGATAACGGTAGTCAAGTAGTTACGCTGTATGGGGATATCGGTGTTGAACGTTGTAGACTTGATAGCACGGCCATCCTCTGCCTTGTTGTCGTACTCCTCGTACACGGTCATAGTGAAGTGTACGGGCTGAGGCTGGTCAAGATCGTCTGCAAGGATATAGTCCGTGAAGAGTGTCATATGAGTATGACGAACATCACCGTTAGCGTTAGTGTGCTTGTGACCCTCGAGAGCATCGTAACCCGTTGTGTAGAAGTGGTTCTGAAGACCGCCCTCCTCTGCCTCCTTGTAGATCTCGTTGTACTCAGAATCAAATACCCTCTTAGTATTATTCTTGTCAACCGTAGCCTTACCAGTTACAGCGTCGAAGTTAGTAAGGTGAGTAGCTGTGTACTCCACCTTAACAGCTGCGGGGTTAACGTTGAGGTTAAGCTCGTGGAGGTCGGTAGCGATAACGCGGAGCTTACCATAAGGACGCTTCAAAACGATATCGTTCGATGTCGAGTTGGTGATTTCGAAGTTCTCGTAACCGAAGTAAGCATCCGTGCGCTCGTCGTTGATGCCGTGGTTATACAACTTGATGTCGGCCAATGTCTCACCAATCTTATGGCTAATACCGAGGTTCTCCTGCAAAGCGATTGCCGTACTCTGTGATGTGTTAGTAACTGTCTCAGGCACGAAGTCAGCAAATACTACGAAACGGTAGTGACGCTTAGGAACAAGGCGAAGCTCGAAAGTTACGGGCTGGTACTCGTCAACGATGATAACCTGACGATCCTTTACGGGAGCGTAGGGAGCCTCACCAACAAGGTTGCCATTCTCATCAACATCGTAAACCTCCAAGGTGTAACGGAGGTTAACGTCGCTCCAGTCCCTGCGGAGATTATCTCCGGCAGTTCCACCCTGGAAATAGTCGATAGCACCATAGGCACTATTCAAATCAGCCTGTCCGTCGGGAGTTACGCCATCCACGCCTGCACGTGTTGCAAGCTCGGGAGCAGCGACAGAAAGCTGGAAGTCGACCTCACCACCTGCGCCAACGTTGGCAGCGTCGAAGTCTTTCTGGCACGATGCTAAACCAAGCACCAATGCCGCCAAAGCTAAGAATCTTGCTTTCATAGAAATTAGTTAATGTTAAAAAGTTATAATTAGGTGAAATAATTGTTTACTCCAACCCATTTCCGCTGATGTGAAGACGACAAATATCTCCCCGTCAGGGAGTTATAAAAACGCGTGACTTGATTTAGGGGGTAAATAAAGTGAAACACACGAGGTTATATACAATGCAAATATATAACTTAATTTGCAAACTGCCAAGCGTTTTCGATATTTTGTTGAGGTAAAAGAGGGTTTTATTTATAAAAATGCCTTCGTACGCGCGTGTGGAGGGGGTGAGGGTGGGGAATTTTTTTATGGACTCGGTGGGTTATGTGGGTCCTATAAGGCTGAGTATCGCATTAGGTTGTTATCCGCCTGACTCACTTGACCCACTTAACTCACTTGACCCATCAATGCTGCTGGTGGAACGCAGGTTTCTTGCCGTAAGGAGTTCGGTTGGGGCTATCATAAAAAACTACCACGGAATAGTACTCTGGCGTACTATCCGTGGTAGTCTACCTTAAGGGATGGGTTGCAATAGACCCCTTATCACAAGGAATTACTTAACCTCCTCAAACTCAACATCCTCAGGCTGAGCCTGCTGCTCGTTAGCTGCACCCTGAGCTCCGCCAGGCTGGCCCTGTGCCTGCTGTGCCTGCTGCTGAGCATAGATATCCTGCGATGCGGCCTGCCAAGCGGCGTTCAATGCCTCGATAGCGGTGTCGATAGCGGCAATATCCTGAGCCTTGTGTGCCTCCTTGAGCTTGCCGAGAGCATCCTCGATAGCTGCCTTCTTGTCTGCGGGGAGCTTATCGCCATACTCCT
>CALBKP010000040.1 GCA_937895825.1 uncultured Alistipes sp.
TATTATGATCATAAGAAACGGCAGGCCCGTTCACACCACCATCAACTCCAGCTTCTTCACACGCTGTGACAAATGCACAGACAAGCGCAAACAGTAAGAATAGTTTTTTCATAATATAAAAGTTTGTGTCCGCCTCAACTCCAACAACGGGTTAATAAAAACAGAAAGTGTGGAGTTGATTTCCGTTTATTAATCTGAAGGTTGTGGAAAGACCTATGACAACAACAAACGCTACAATGCCCCACACTTGGATAGTATGGGGATATGCACAGATTGTGCACAGCCACATAGCTATACAAGAAATGAGTGCTGTCCGTTGTCCCGTTGTCAAGAAAACTTCCACATTTTCAGATTAGGACTGCGAAAAACACTTTCAATATGTCTACTATCTTGCGGATAGCACTACAAATTTAGAAATAATTTCCGAAATGAACAACACTCCAGAGGGACATTGTTAAGATATATACAAAAAAACACCTCGGCAGCTTGAGCTACCAAGGTGTCATACCTATATATATTTATATATACTACTTAATGTCGAGCTTAGCACGCACGGCACGAAGCATATCCTTTGTCATAGACTCCAAGTCCCACTCGGGCTTCCAACCCCACTCCTCACGAGCGCAGGTGTCGTCCAACGAGTTGGGCCAGCTGCGAGATATCTGATCCTTCACGGGGTCAACATTGTACTCCATCTGGAAACCGGGCACGTGGCGCTCAACAACCTCGCGGATAATCTCGGGCGTAAAGCTCATAGATGCAATGTTGAACGAGTTGCGGTGCTTGAGCTTTGCAGGGTCAGCCTCCATAAGCTCTACCGTTGCACGCAATGCATCGGGCATATACATCATATCCATATATACATCGGGGGCGATGTTGCAGACAAACTTATTACCCTTAACAGCCTCGTAGTAGATCTCCACAGCATAGTCGGTAGTACCGCCACCAGGGAGCGTAACGTTAGAGATGATACCAGGGAATCGCACCGAACGAGTATCTACGCCAAAGCGCGTGTGGTAGTAGTTCGAGAGGAGCTCACCCGTCACCTTACATACACCGTAGATAGTGTTGGGCTGCATGACGGTATCCTGAGGGGTCTTATCGCGTGGGAAGTCACCACCGAAAGCACCGATAGAGCTGGGGGTAAACACCGCGCAGTTCTTCTCGCGAGCAATCTCCAACGAGTTCTCCAACGCACCCATATTGATACGCATAGCGAGCTGAGGATTCTTCTCGCCCGTAGCCGAAAGGAGCGCAACGAGGTTGAAGATAGAGTCGATGTTGTACTTGTTAACAAGCTCGGCATACTGCTTAGCATCGAGGGCATCCAACGCCTCGAATGGGCCAGCCTCAGCCAACACGGCATTGTGTTTTACATCGGTAGCAACGACATTCGATGCACCATAGATTGAGCGAAGATATGGTACCAACTCAGATCCAATCTGACCTCCGGCACCCAAAACCAAAATGCGCTTCATTGATAGTTTAACGTTAGTTATATTTTTTAGGTTCAATTAGTTACACACTCACAGCCCCTATTAGGGCTATAATCATCAACAAAATTACACATTTTCTTTGAAAATGATGCATCTCGCCGCATTTTTTTTGCATTTTTTATTCTCGTCCTGTCAACTAAACGTAACTACAAACGAGAATGTGTACGTTTATTTACTATTATTTGACATCTATTACATTGCTGAGTATGGCCAGAAGATAATTTTTCGTATTTTTGTGCGTTGAACGAGAAATGCATTTACAACATGGAGGCACTGCTCGACTATGGATATATAGGTCTGTTTATCGGCTCGCTACTGGCGGCTACGGTATTTCCGTTTAGCTCCGACGTGTTGCTACTCGGCATGCTTATAGCCGGAGGCGATGCCGTCGCTACGGTCGCGGTAGCCACGCTCGGCAACTGGGCAGGTGGACTCATCGGCTACTGGATGGGATGGCTCGGAAAGTTGGAGTGGTTGGAAAGGTGGTTCAAGGTGAAACACGAGACAATCGAGAAACATCGGGCAAAGGTGGCTAAATGGGGCGCTCTTCTCGCACTTCTCACGTGGACACCGTTTGTGGGCGATGTATTTGCCATAGTGCTCGGCTTCTACAAAGCTCCGTTCCTGCCCTCGGCCTTCTGGATGTTTGTCGGCAAGTGCGGCCGCTATGTCTGCTGGGCGATAGGCCACTTCTACGTAAGCCAATGGTTCTAAAAGATGGGGCGCAGCTCATGCATTTTTTTGAAAATTATAGTACCAACATATTGCGAGAAATCGAAAAAATGCTTACCTTTGCACAAATTTATGGCAACTATGAAGCGAGCGACAAATAATCAGCTGATAGCGAGACTGCGAAGCAAGCAGTCGGCGATCGATTGTCGACGTTTCAACGTTTTGGGAATCACTGTTTTTAATTGATATTAGCGGCTCATTGGGCCGCTGTTTTTTTATATATGGCTAACGAGAGAATAATCATCAAAGGAGGCACCATCATAGGTGTTGGAAAAGAGGATATTGCCATTGAAAGTGGCACCATTTCAGAGCGCAGAAATTGCATCGAACCTAAGGCTGAAGATAGAGTTATTAATGCAGAGGGGCTGATCGTTGCACCCTCGTTTGTCGACGTTCACGTACACCTACGCGAGCCTGGCTATGGCTACAAGGAGCGTATTGCCACGGGAACTATGGCGGCAGCACACGGTGGCTACACCACAGTATGCTCTATGCCCAACCTTAACCCCGTACCCGACACCGTCGAAAATCTCAAGGTGCAGCAGGACATCATCGATCGTGATGCTAAGATCGAGGTACTACCCTACGCTGCCATAACCATCGGCCGCAAGGGTGAGGAGCTTGTCGACATTGCCTCGTTGAAGGATGGCGTGTGTGCCTTCTCGGATGACGGTAGCGGCGTGCAGGTTGATGGCATGATGGAGCGTGCGATGACCGAGGCGGTAAAGCATGATGCTCTTATCGCTGCACACTGCGAGGTGGAGGAGTTGCTCAAGGGTGGTTATATCCACGATGGAGAGTATGCTGCAACACATGGACACAAAGGCATCTGCTCAGAGAGCGAATGGGGACAGGTGAAGCGCGACATCGAGATTGCCGAGCGCACAGGATGTCGCTACCACGTCTGCCACATCTCAACAAAGGAGACCGTAGAGTTGGTACGTCAGGCTAAAGCGCGTGGCGTTAAGGTTACGTGCGAGACTGGCCCGCACTACCTCATCTTTACCGACATGGATTTGGAGGAGGATGCACGCTGGAAGATGAACCCGCCACTACGCTCGGCCGAAGATCGTGCGGCGCTTATCGAGGGTATCAAGGATGGCACGATAGATATGATTGCCACCGACCACGCACCACACAGCATCGAGGAGAAGTCAAAAGGGTTGAAGGATAGCGCCATGGGTATCGTAGGCCTTGAGACAGCCTTCGCTGCACTCAACACTCACTTAGTAGGCAACGGCGTAATTAGTCTTGAGCGTCTTGTGGAGATTATGAGTTTGAAGCCACGCGAGGTATTCCGCATCAAGGGCGGCATCAACGTAGGCGATCGTGCCGATGTAGTTCTGCTCGACACGGAGAAGTGCTGGACGGTTGATAGCGACAAGTTCTACTCTATGGGCAAGGTCTCGATGTTCGTGGGTCGCAAACTTAAGGGCGAGGTTGCGATGACCATACATCGCGGAGAAGTTGTATACGAAAGATAATAACAATAATAATAACAAGCTAATTTTAACAAGCAAATTAGATGAAACCTTTTACAAAGAAACTTGTACTGGAGAATGGTAAGGAGTTTCCAGGCTGCGGCTTCGGTGCATCGCGCAATGCCGTATGCGAGTTGGTGTTCAATACCTCGATGGTAGGATACCAGGAGATCGTTTCCGACCCGACGTACACCGATCAGATTGTAGTTATGACCTACCCACTCGTAGGCAACTACGGATTTATGGACGAGGACTACGAGAGTAAGTTCCCCTCGATGGGCGGTATGGTTGTGCGCGAATGCTGCGATTCGCCCAGCAACTTCCGCTACACTAAGACCATCAACGAGACCTTCGAGGAGCTCGACATCCCTGGCATCAGCAACGTTGACACACGAATGATTACGCGCATCATCCGCAATGAGGGTACTCAGAAAGCTGCCATCGTCGATATCGACATGAGCCACGAGGAGGCTATGGAGCTGATTAAGAATACGGAGTTGCGTCACGACCAAGTTAAGAGCATAAGCTGCAAAAAGCGCTGGTTCTCACGTACGCCCAACCATAAGTGGGACGTTGTGGCCATCGACTGTGGCATCAAGTATAGTTTCATCCGCCAGCTCAACGCCAAGGGCTGCAACGTAACTATCGTGCCTTACAACTCAACGCCCGAGGAGATTATGGCCTTCAACCCCGATGGCATCTTTATCTCAAATGGCCCTGGTGATCCAGCCGACGTGGCTGTTGTCGGCGAGGCTATCGCAGCATTGCGTGGCAAGTTGCCCATCTTTGGTGTTGACCTCGGTCATCAACTTATAGCTATGACATACGGTGCCAAAAACGACAAACTCAAGTTCGGCCACCACGGAGCAAACCACCCAGTTAAGTGTCTTGAGACTGGCAAGCTTGAGATTGTAACACAGAACCATAGCTTTGTTGTGAACGAGGAGTCACTCGCTGGCACAAAGCTCACGGTTACGCATCGTAACCTTTTGGACAACACCATTGCCGGCATCGAGTCTCAGGAGGATAAAGTATTCTCTGTACAGTATCAGCCCGATTGCACGCCCGAGGCCAGCAACACATACCTTTTCGATAAATTCATTAAACTGATGGAGGACGAGAAAAATGCCTAAGAGAACAGATATAAAGAAAGTAATGGTTATAGGCTCAGGTCCTATCGTTATTGGTCAGGCCGCTGAGTTCGACTATGCAGGAACGCAGGCATGTCTTGCACTCAAAGAGGAGGGATACCAGGTTATCCTTGTAAACTCTAACCCTGCAACAATTATGACTGATACCCATATTGCCGATAAGGTATATATGGAGCCACTAACGTTGGAGTACGTAGCAAAGATTATCCGCTATGAGCGTCCCGATGCTATCGTTCCGGGCCTCGGCGGTCAGACAGGTCTTAACCTCGCCGTGCAGCTCGCAAAGAAAGGCATTCTCGAGGAGTGTGGCGTGGAGATTCTCGGTACGTCGTTCACCTCTATCGAGGAGGCTGAGGATCGTGAGCTTTTCAAGGAGCTATGCTTGCGTATTGGCGAGCCTGTTATCCCCTCACGCATCACCAACTCTATCGAGGAGGGTGTGGCTGCCGCTGAAGAGATTGGCTACCCCGTAGTTCTTCGCCCCGCCTTCACGCTCGGTGGTACAGGTGGCGGCTTTGCCGACAACGAGGAGGAGTTGCGCGACGTTATGCGTAACGCCCTTGCCCTCTCACCTATTCACCAGGTGCTCGTAGAGAAGAGTATCAAGGGTTATAAGGAGATTGAGTTCGAGGTTATGCGCGACAAGAACGACACGGCGCTGGCCATCTGCTCAATGGAGAATGTCGACCCCGTAGGTATCCACACGGGCGACTCTATCGTTGTAGCACCGAGCCAGACACTCGCGCATAAGGAGTACTCTATGTTGCGTTCGAGCGCCTTGAAACTTATCCGTGCACTTAAAATTGAGGGTGGTTGTAACGTGCAGTTCGCACTCGACCCCTTGTCATTCAAATACTATATTATCGAGGTTAACCCCCGCGTCAGCCGTTCATCGGCTCTCGCTTCGAAGGCCAGTGGCTACCCCATTGCACGTGTTACAGCGAAGGTTGCTGTGGGCATGACCCTCGATGAGATTCTCATTGCCAACACACCTGCAAGCTTCGAGCCCTCGTTGGACTACATCGTTACTAAGGTGGCACGCTTCCCCTTCGATAAGTTCAGCGACGCATCGAATGAGCTCGGTACGCAGATGAAGGCTACGGGTGAGGTAATGTCCGTTGGTCGCACCTTCGAGGAGGGTCTGTTGAAGGCTGTTCGCTCGTTGGAGACTGGCGTATGCCACGTATATCACAAGAAGTTCGATACCATGTCGGTTGAGGGCATCCTTGCATATATCCGCAAGGGCACTGACGACCGTATCTACGCTATTGCGGAGCTTATCCGTCGCGGTGTTGATCTGTTGCACGTCTATGACAACACAAAGATTGACCTCTTCTTCTTGGAAAAGCTCAAGAACATCGTTGAGATGGAGCGCGTTGTTGAGGAGGGCGTTCGTAACGCTGAGGTATTGTACGACGCTAAGCGTTTGGGCTTTAGCGATAAGTACATAGCCAAGCTATGGGGTATGACCGAAAGCGAGATATTCCTTTTCCGTAAAGAGCACAACATCTTCCCCGTATATAAGATGATCGACACGTGTGCTGCGGAGTTCGACTCAAAGGTACCATATCTCTACTCTACTTATGAGCAGGAGAACGAGTCTATCGTCACGAACAATAAGAAGATTGTGGTACTCGGCTCAGGCCCTATCCGTATCGGCCAGGGTGTTGAGTTCGACTACTCTACCGTTCACGCCATCTGGGCTATCCGCGAGGCAGGCTACGAGGCTATCATCATCAACAATAACCCCGAGACCGTATCTACAGACTACTCTATCAGTGATAAGCTCTACTTCGAGCCTCTTACGGTGGAGGATGTGATGAACGTCATCGAGCTCGAGAAGCCCACGGGTGTCGTTGTATCGCTCGGCGGTCAAACAGCCATCAACCTTGCCAAGCCGTTGGCTGACCTCGGTGTCGAGATTATCGGTACTGGCATTGAGGCTATCAACAACGCCGAGGATAGAAAGTGCTTCGAGGCCATCATGCGCCGCGTAGGTATTCCGCAGCCCGAGGCTGAGGCCATTACCGAGATTGAGCGTGGTGTTGCTGCGGCAAACCGTATCGGCTACCCCGTGTTGGTACGTCCGAGCTACGTACTTGGTGGTCGCGCCATGCAGATTGTATCAAACGAGGAGGCTCTGCGCCACTACCTCAAGACAGCCGTAGAGCTCAACGAGGATCAGCCCGTACTTGTTGATAAGTATATTATGGGTAAGGAGTTAGAGGTCGATGCTATTTGCGATGGTGAGGATGTATTCATTCCTGGTATCATGGAGCACGTCGAGCGCACGGGTATCCACTCGGGCGACTCTATCAGCGTCTACCCCACATTCAGCGTGAGCCAGAAGGTTAAGGATACGATCATCGACTACACCATCCGTCTCGGTAAGGAGATTGGTATCATTGGTCTCTACAACATCCAGTTTATCGCCGACGACAAGGATATGGTCTACGTCATCGAGGTTAACCCACGCTCATCGCGTACCGTCCCCTTCCTCTCAAAGGCCACGGGTATGCCTATGCCAAAGATTGCTACCAATGTTATGTTGGGTAAGTCGCTCAAGGCTCAGGGCGTGGATAAGGTTATTGCCGAGGAGAAGAAGCGTTGGTATGTTAAGACACCAGCTTTCTCGTTTGCCAAGATTCGTGGCGTTGACTCATACCTCTCGCCTGAGATGAAGTCTACGGGTGAGGCTATCGGCTATGACTCATCGTTGCGCCGCGCACTCTACAAATCGTTACAGTCGTCGGGCATGACCATCGCCAACTACGGTACCATCTTCGTATCTATCGCCGATGCAGACAAACCACGCGCTCTGCCGCTCATCCGCCGCTTCTACGAGCTCGGCTTCAACATCGAGGCTACGGGTGGTACGGCTAAGTACCTTCGTGAGCACGGCATACGTACACGTATGCTCAAGAAGCTCAGCGAGGGCTCAACCGAGATCTTCGAGTCTATCCGCAAGGGCCACGTAAACTATGTTATTAACACCATCGATATCAACCAGCACAGCGCGCGCCTCGACGGCTACGACATCCGCCGCTGCGCCGTGGAGAACAACGTGACGATCTTCACCGCACTGGAGACCGTGAGCGTTCTGCTCGACGTATTGGAGGAGATTACGCTGGGCGTATCAACAATTGATGCTGAATAATGTATAAGAAAGGAATATATACGGTTCTCAGTAACGAGCCTCTAACACCTGCGGTTTACCGTATGGTGTTGGAGGGCGATACTCAGTACATCACACACTCGGGACAGTTCATCAACATCGAGCTCGAGGGTAAGTTCTTGCGCCGACCCATCTCGGTTGCCGACTACGACGCAACGACCATCACCATTATATATAAGGTCGTTGGACATGGTACGGAGCAGATGAGCAAGATGGAGACGGGCAAGAGGCTCGATATCCTCACAGGCCTCGGTAATGGCTTCTCGACAGATAACGACGCTCAGCGACCACTGCTTGTTGGTGGTGGCGTAGGTGTGCCGCCTATGTATAACCTATGTAAGCGACTCCTTGCCGAGGGCAAACACCCCACGGTTATCGTTGGCTTCAATACCAAAGCTGAGGTATTCTACGCCGAGGAGTTTAAGGCCTTAGGCGTGGATGTACATATAGCTACGGCCGATGGCTCGCAGGGCATCAAGGGCTTCGTTACGGATGCCATACGTGAGGCAGGCATAGAGTTCGACTACCTCTACACCTGTGGCCCACTACCTATGCTCAAGGCGCTATACGACGCTACGGATGTAGAGGCAGAGTTTAGCTTTGAGGAGCGCATGGGTTGCGGCTTTGGTGGTTGTATGGGTTGTACGTGCAAGACAAAGTATGGCTATAAACGTATATGCAAGGAGGGTCCGGTACTTAAACGCGATGAGATAATATGGTAAAGCACTACGACACAACGGTTGAGCTTTCAGGCGTAAAGCTCATCAACCCCATAGTTCCCGCCTCGGGAACCTTTGGCTTTGGCCGCGAGTTCGCGGAGTTCTACAACCTCGACTGCCTCGGTGCAATATCTATCAAGGGTACCACGCGCGATGCCCGCTTTGGCAACCCAACGCCACGCATTGCGGAGTGTACCTCAGGTCTCATCAACTCGGTAGGTCTGCAAAATCCAGGTATCGACAAGGTTATATCGGAGGAGTTGCCCGCTCTACGCCAGATATTCCACAACCCTATCATTGCAAACATCAGCGGTTTTTCGCTCGACGAGTATGAAGAGTGCTGCTCGAAGATTGACAAGGAGGAGCAGGTGGAGATTATCGAGGTCAACGTCTCGTGCCCCAACGTACACAACGGAGGCATGAGCTTCGGCACACAGCCCGAGGCTGCCGCCGAGGTAACACGTCGTGTAAAGGCAGTGACTACGAAGCCCGTGTATATCAAACTGAGCCCCAACGTTACGGACATCGTAGCTATTGCTCGCGCCTGCGAGGAGGCTGGTGCTGATGGTATCTGTTTGATTAACACGCTGCTTGGCATGCGTATCGACACTATGCGCCGCCGTCCCGTTATCGCCAATAAGATGGGAGGCTTCTCGGGTGATGCCATCTTCCCCGTTGCAGTACGCATGGTCTATCAGGTAGCCAATGCCTGCAAGATTCCCGTTATGGGTTGCGGTGGTGTAAGCTCTGCTTCGGATGTTATCGAGATGATGATGGCGGGTGCTACTGCCGTGCAGGTGGGTGCTGCCAACCTTAAGAATCCTTACGCTGCAAAGGAGATTGTCGAGGCACTTCCAAAGGAGATGGAGCGATTGGGCATTGAGCGTCTCAGCGACATCATAGGTATTGTAAAGTAGAATATAATAATTTAAAAATAAGATATTATGAGTAAGCGTGATGTAATTATTGCTTGCGATTTTAGCAGCAAGGAGCAGACCTTGAACTTCCTTGACAAGTTCACTGGCCGCAAGCCCTTTGTGAAGATTGGCATGGAGTTATTCTATGCCGAGGGTCCCGAGATTGTTCGCACAATCAAGGCTCGAGGTCACCGTATCTTCCTCGACCTCAAGCTCCACGATATTCCTAACACCGTAAAGAAGGCGATGTCGGTACTCCGCAACCTCGATGTTGATATGACCAACGTACATGCTGCGGGCACCGTGGATATGATGAAGGCTGCAATCGAGGGTCTCACTCGCGAGGATGGCACACGCCCCTTGCTTATTGCCGTGACACAGCTCACCTCTACATCGGAGGAGCGTATGCAGAAGGAGTTGCTCATCAGTGCATCAATCAACGACACCATTGTTAAGTATGCAGAAAATGCAAAGGCAGCTGGTCTTGATGGCGTAGTATGCTCGCCTCTTGAGGCTGCTATGGTAAAGGATGCGTGCGGTAATGAGTTTATGACCGTAACGCCAGGTGTTCGCTTTGCTGATGGCGACGTAGGTGATCAGGTGCGTGTAACCACGCCCGAGCGTGCTAAGGAGATAGGCTCGGACTTTATCGTTGTTGGTCGTCCTATCACGGCTGCTGACGATCCAGTGGCTGCCTACGAGCGTTGCATGCGCGAGTTTGCTGAGTAATTATTAACATACTAAAATTCAGAATATTATGGAAAAGAAGATAGCAAAAGACCTTTTGTCAATTGGCGCAGTATTCCTCCGCCCCGAGCAGCCCTTCACTTGGGCAAGTGGCATCAAGAGCCCCATCTATTGCGATAACCGCCTTACGCTCACGGCTCCCGAGGTGCGCAACCACGTGGAGGAGGGCCTCGCAGAGCTTATCCGCAAGCACTACCCTGAGGGAGAGGTGCTTATGGGTACATCGACTGCCGGTATCGCTCACGCTGCCATCACCGCAACAATACTTAACCTCCCAATGGGCTACGTACGCTCAGGCTCTAAGGACCACGGTCGCGGTAACCAGATCGAAGGTAAGTTAGAGAAGGGACAGAAGGTTGTCGTTGTCGAGGATCTTATCTCTACCGCAGGTAGCTGCATAGAGGTTGTCGAGGCTTTGCGTAACGCTGGCGCTGATGTTTTGGGCATCGTTAGCATCTTCACCTACGGCATGCAGAAGGGCTTGGATCGCTTGGCTGCTGCCGAGGCTAAGAACTACTCGCTCTCAAATCTCGACGCACTGGTAGAGGTTGCAGCTGAGGAGGGTTACATCAAGGCTGAAGACAAGGAGCGTATCCTTAAGTTCAGAAACAACCCTTCGGATGAGAGCTGGATTAAGTAACTATTATATATTAGGTATATAGAGATGAAGCATTTGATTGACCCCACAGACCTCTCCGTGAACGAGATTGCGGAGATCATAGCCTTGGCCGAAGATATCATCGCCAACCGTGCGAAGTATAGCGAGGTATGCCGCGGCAAGAAGCTCGCCACGTTATTCTACGAGCCGAGCACACGTACACGTCTAAGCTTCACATCGGCGATGATGGAACTTGGTGGTAATGTCATTGGTTTTGCCGATGCAAAGAGTTCGTCGGTATCTAAGGGTGAGACCGTGCAGGATACCGTAAGGGTCATCAACTGCTTTGCCGACATTATCGCTATGCGCCACAAGGTCGAGGGAGCACCACTTGCCGCAACAGAGGTGTCACGCACACCTATTATCAACGCTGGCGATGGTTCACACAGCCACCCTACGCAGACGATGACCGACCTGCTCACCATCAAGCGCGAGCTCGGTACGCTGAACAACCTGACGATTGGTCTTGTCGGCGACCTCAAGTATGGCCGCACGGTACACTCGCTCATCAAGGCGATGACACGCTACGAGAACACCAAGTTCATACTTATCTCACCTCCAGAGTTGGCACTGCCAGACTATATCAAGCATGACGTATGCGACCGCTATGGCGTGGAGTATCGCGAGTCGTCGGACATTGAGAGCGTTATTGGCGACGTAGACATCCTCTATATGACCCGCGTGCAGCAGGAGCGTTTTACTGATTTGGAGGAGTACGAGCGCGTGAAGGATTGCTTCGTTCTGGATGCCGCCAAGATGCGCGGAGCTAAGGAGCATATGGCAGTACTTCACCCACTGCCTCGCGTCAATGAGATTGCGATTGACGTGGATGCTGACCCTCGCGCAGCATACTTCCGTCAGGTGGAGAATGGCAAGTTTGTACGAATGGCTCTTATCCTTAAGCTTCTGGAGTGGCAGGATGATGCATCGCGCACGTTCGACCACGGCGGCGAGGCTATGGCGTGCAAGTGTTCCAACCCGCTATGTATCTCGAACCTCGAACCCGTGCGTCCACGCTTCGAGCGTGTGGAGGATATCGTGCGCTGCGTCTACTGCGAGTGGGAAGCGCGATAGCAAAGTAGTAAAAACGTAGGTACGCCTACAAAACAGCGAATAGTAGTAACAGATATTGAGTCTGTTACTACTATTTTATTTTAACATACTAAATATCTGATATACAATAAATCAACAGCACCACACAGACGACGCGCGTAACTCATTGATAATCAGCACTATGAAAAACTTATCAAAATAACCTTTGTAACAGATTAATTATCAACGTGTTACAAAACGAATCTGGAAATAAAAAAGGCTCTAAAATTTGGAAATAGCCAGCTACGTGTGTAACTTTGCAAAAGGAAATCAATCAAAAAAGCTATGAGATACCACCAACTTAGATTATGTAGCATCGTGCTTGTGCTCCTCGCTATAGTGGCGACAGCCGAGGAGTCGAGTGCGCAATACAGCTACAAATTTCACGACTCGTTAGGTACCTACGAGGTACGATTCACGCCAGCGTCCGAGAGCTCGCGATTCACACAATCTCACACGAAACCTCTGTTACCACGCACACACGAGATACGCCTCTCGACATCGTACGGAGGAACAACGTGGTCGGGAGAGGTAGCGAACACCTTTGATGTTGAATACTACGGCGATGCACTCACCACACCGGTATTTCGTGGTCCTTCGCACCGCTACACCCTGACACTCGACTACGGCTACTGGGTAAACGAGTGGCTGAGTATCGGAGCAAGTGTCACCTATATGGCAGGACTGCGCAACCTATACAACAGTAGCACGCAGGCGCGCGTGCTTACCATACACGACGATAACCTGAGCATTATGCCTATCGCGCGTTTTGCGTGGTATCGTCGCGGCATAGTTCAGCTATACTCGAGCGCGGGAGTAGGCCTCGGACTTAACCTCTGGAATCGCTACTACTACGGCCGCGAAGTGATGACGGAATTTTATTGCGCCTTCGACTTTAAGCCGTTGGGCATATCGGTAGGTCGCAAGTGGTTCGGATTCGTAGAGGTAGGCTACGGCTCACGTGGCATAGTAAACGCCGGATTTGGCGTACGTATCAACAATAAAACGAGATAGTTATGATGGCAAAATTACGATATATTATGGTGGTGGCGGCGATACTCTGCGCAGCACCACTCTTTGCTCAGGAGGTAATTAGCGACGAGCTTATCTACGATCGTGTATCGGGCTATATGGTCGACGCCGAGAGCTACAACATAGTACCTGAGCGACCAACGAAGAATATTCAGGAGATACGCCACAGACACACCCTGCGCCTCAGCTACGGAGCACCGGGTCTATTCTCGGAGTATATGCTCGGCAACGTGGCTGTTGTATGCGACTGCGCCATATACCAGAACTACCCGAACACCATCGAGCTTATGCGTCATAGCACAAGCCCGATGCGTCAACTCTCGACACTTAGCCTGCAATATGCCTACTGCATAAAGCCAGGCTTCTGGCTCGGAGCGAAGGGTGCGTTTGCGGGCGTGTGGCAGTATGAGTATGACACCATCACAGGAGAGAGGCTCTACGAGAACAACATCTACAACGTGGCGGCTATGCTCGATGCTCAGATAGCGTGGCTACGTCGCGACATCGTGGAGATGTATTCATCGCTAAGCGTGGGACTTATGGCTCATATCGAGCGTGCAAACGGTGGCCTAATACCGATGTTCGATGCTGTCTTTGTAGGCCTCAGTGTAGGACGTAAGGTATATGGCTACGTGGAGATTGGCGCGGGCATAGGAGGATCGGTACGCGGTGGTATAGGCATAAGGTTTAATTCTAACAAGTAGAAGATTATGAGAAGAACGATAATACTTTGCATCGCAGCAATCGTTGCGCTCAGCGCGTGTACGGTCAACGAGGGCGAAAAGCACAATCCCATTCAGATAGGTCGCGGCATAGCCACGTGGACACAGGAGCACATCCGATACATCAACTATAGCCTCTATCAGATAAGCGTCGTTGACCACTACCTTGCCACCGACCCCGCGTTACGCAAGGAGGAGATGGGCAACGACATCAAGAACCTTATCATCGAGCGCGACGAGGCAACGGGCGTGATTCGAGTGGGCAGTAGCTATGACGATGGTGCCACCGTCTATTACTCTATGACCATTGCCACGGACGGGCGACTACTCTCGGAGGGTGGCACGTGGAGCGTCAATAATAATCAGTATGTAGTTGCAACCAATAGCGATGGTATGACAGCTACGATTACCAACGACTATAAAGCAGACCTTCCCACGAAGGTACGTGCAAAGCTCACGTTCGAAGAGTTTTGCTACGAGCCAAACAAGGGTGCAAGATTTACGTATAACGGAGCGATAAAGATTGAGGAGCAAGCGACCTATAAGCATATGTTAGCGATAGATATCATCGAGAGCATCGAGTACAAAGGACGTAGGATTGCCGCTGGCGAACTCGACGTGGACTATAACTACTCGGCAAATGACCATATCGACGAGGTTTATATGGCCTACGATGACAGTGGCGAGATTAAGGTAGACTTCCTCGGCGAGAGCTGCACGGTGCATCAGTAGCCTAAAACAGCTGTTTCACACTCTACGAATGGCGTTTCACCTCGATATATTGTCAACTCAACGAAGGAAAGGCATAGATTTATCCTATCGAGTATAACTTTGTATTGAACAAAACCTCTAAAACCTATAAGCTATGAGAAGAGTTACTACCCTATTAATTGCAATCATCAGCTGCGCTACGCTATATGCCGAGCAGCCCTACAAAGCCTACTGCACAATAACCACCCTGCACGATGCAGCATCGCGCGTGGAGGTAGACTATGGCCAAGAGGACTTAACGAAGAACTACCTCGTCGATGAAGAAGGGAGGGCATTAAAGTATCATTCAACCGCTATTGCAGCCAACACCCTCTCCAAGCTCGGTTGGGTGTATGAGGATAGCTACGTTGTGGGCGAGGACAATATTCGATGTGTATGGGTGATGTCAAAACTGGTTACCGATGATAGTCAGATAACCGAGGGATTTATGACACGTAAGATGTACGAAGATGGCGACGAGCGCCCTCTGAAATAGCCTAATCGAAGAGAAGTATTCCGATAGATATGCCCGCCTTATTCGGCAACCACTCTGCCGATGAGTTTAATGGATCGGGTGAGGTGGGCTGTTTATCTTCGGGACGCGAGGGATTCATATCGACAACGCCATCCATCGAGTAGCCGTTATACTTGCTATGCATATATGCAAAGCCGACAAATACATCGAGCAGCCAGCGGCGTGCAAACTGCCACTCGTAGCCCACAACAGCACCAGCCATAAAACCATAACCTTTACAATAGCGATTCTGGAACGACATATGACCATCTGTAAACTGTGGCTTCGACATCTTAAATGCCATCATGCCCGCATTAATGCCCGCATATAGACCATGAGTCCTATCAGGGGTAAAATAGTAGCGATACTCGTTAAGGAAGATGCCGAAGTGCATAGGATGTCCACCGATAGATTGCCACGGCGAGTAGACAACCTCGGTCTGAAAAGCCGAGTGTGGCGATAGGCGGAACTCCACCTGGGGATTTACGACCCCCACAAGAGCATAGGCTGCATTTAGCTTAATGATCGGCTGGATTACACGCTCCTTAGCAGTCTCCTCGATAGACTTGAATGGTTGCTCGGCACGAAGCGTAGTAGCACCCAGGATCATAGCCAATACAAGGGCAAACAATCTAAACTTCAACATAGCTCCCAACGTTTAAGCAAACGTCACCGCCGAGGCATCACGCCAGCCAAGCAATAGCTCACGTGTGGTCATACGTCGCTTACCAGCAAGCTGCAATTCGTCGATATATACCCAGCCATCCAAGGCGGCTACACGTAACTCCATACGACCATCTGTATCTACCGTTCCAGGAGCAACGTTCATCTCGCGCAGCTCTATACGTGTAGTAAAGATCTTCACCGAGCCACACTCCTCACCACCCTTAAATATAGGCGACCACGCGGCAGGATAGGGCGACAGACCGCGTACAAGGTTGTGTATATCTTCTGCTTTGCGACTCCAGTCGATACGGCCATCCTCCTTGAAAATCTTAGGAGCGGGGCGTAACGTCGACTCGTCGATGTGCATCTGCTCCACGGGGTTAATATCGCCCGAAGCGATGCGCTCAACGGTCTCGATGATAAGTCCAGAGCCTATATTCATCAGTTTATCGTAGAGTGTGCCGATATTATCCTCGGGAAGAATATCCACCTCCTCTTGGCCAATGATTGCACCCTTGTCAATCTCGTGATTGAGTAGGAAGGTAGTCACACCCGTACGTTTGTCGCCATTGATTATTGCCCAGTTTATAGGCGCTGCACCACGGTATTCGGGAAGTAATGATGCGTGGAGGTTAAACGTGCCGTGCTTAGGCATAGCCCATACCACCTCTGGCAGCATGCGAAATGCAATGACGATGCCCAAGTCGGGCTGAAGTTCGCGCATAGCGGCAAGAAAAGCCTCATCGCGTAGCTTCTCGGGCTGCAGAATGGGAAGGCCAAGTTCCTTAGCCATGAGCTTAACATCGCTTTCATGCATCTTCTGTCCGCGACCAGCGGGCTTGTCGGGCGTAGTGACAACAGCGACTATATTATACCCTTCAGCAACCAGGCGCTTGAGCGACGTGGCTGCGAACTCGGGCGTACCCATAAATACTATCCTCAGATTTTTAGCCTCCATTATATGTACTTGTTTGTTTTGTTCGATTTCTTCCTTCGTTTCATCCATTTTGGCAGACGCTTCGATATGGCGCGACGCATCTTACGTATGCGCACATCGTACCAGTCAAAATCCAGGAGCGAAGTATCGTTTGTTGCCTTGTAGGTAAGATAAATTGCCACAGGTGTAAGGATAAATACCGGCAGCCACATACCATAAGTTGCATCCATCGTACCCTCCTTGGTCATCTTCTCACCCGACAGACTAATGACGTAGTAGATGACAAAGAAAAATACCGAGATAACGATAGGCGTACCTAAACCGCCCTTGCGAATGATGGCACCAAGTGGTGCACCAATCATAAAGAACACGATAATAGATATTGGCAGCGTGAGTTTACGATGCCACTCAGCCTCGGCACGATAGTACTGCGTAATAGCAATTTTTGACGAGTGCTCATCGAAGCTATACGATCCTTGCGACGAGCGTGCAGACTGCGCCGCCATGCTATACACCCTCGCCTTCTCGCGCATACGTAAGCCTGGCAACGAGTCGTAGAAGTTAAATGCGTGGTAACCCGAGCGGTCGACACGTATGCTATCGTTGGGGATAATAGTCGTATCGCGCACGAAAAGCTGCTTTCTCAGCAATGGCTGGTAGGTAGCCATCGTGCTCTGATCAATGGTCTTCTGCAACGAGTCCATCAACTCCTCAAGCTCGACCATATTGCGCGTCTGCGACTCACTAAACTCCCTCGACATATCACCCTCGGGGCGTGCCACCTTATCAACTGGGAAGGTGCCATCCTGACGCTCGAAGATATGCTCACGCATGGTATTCTTATCGTACCACTGCGAGCTACGCGTATGCTCGTAGGTCTGGCCATTAAACAGCGTGACGTAGAGGTATGCCTTATCATCGGACATACGGATATAGCCCGAGTCTGCAAGCGTAGTTGTCATATCGCCATTCTTCGATCGTGTATCGTAGATGATAACATCCGTAAGCAATCCCGTCTGGTCGTTCTGGTGTCCCACACGAATACTCATATCAGGCAATCCATTGAAGAACATACCATCCTGAAACTTTAGCTCCTGACGCTGCTCGCGGATATCAAACAGTATGTCGTACATTCGTTGATTAGCATACGGGACGAGGTTGTTCGATATAAAGAAGCTACCAACAGATATCATACCCACGACCACCAACAGCGGCTTAAGTATTCGCATAAGCGACATACCGGCCGACTTCATAGCCAACAACTCGAAGTTCTCGCCGAGGTTACCCATCGTCATAATCGCCGATAGAAGCATCGCCAGCGGCAGGCCCAACGGCACCATGTTGATAGTACCACAGATGAAGAGCTCGATGATGGTATTCACATCGAGACCCTTACCCGTAAGCTCGTCAATATATCGCCATACGAAGTTGAGCATCAGCACAAAAAGTACGATGAAGAAGATGGCCAAAAGCGGACCGATGTAGGCCTTTAGGACAAGTTTGTGTATCTTTTTCATTTATTAGCAGTCACTCTTAAAGTTAGGAGTTTCACTACGATAAGCAGTATCGTAAGGATAAATATTATGCAGCTGCCCGTAGGCAAATCATATTCATAGCTAAGTATAAAACCTGTGACGTTACCTACCACAGCAACAAGTGCCGAATAGAGCGCAATGCGGCGATAATCCTTTGTAAACGTATTAGCAATAACCGTAGGCATCGTTAGTAGCGATAGGAGCAATATTATACCCATCACCTTGATAGATAACACAATGGTCACTGCAACGATTATAGCCATCACATAAGCAACTCTTTGCGCTCGAACGCCTTGACTACGAGCATAGCTTTCGTCAAACGTAACATACATTATCTTACGCAACCACAGTACAGCACCAACCACGATGAATAGTGTGAGCGACGCAAGCCATACGATGTCTACCCTATCGACAAGCAGTATGTTACCAAACAAGTAGCTCGTAAGGTCGGTGGCATAGCCTGGGCGGAGCGACATAAACACAGCACCAATAGCCATACCGACAGCCCAAATGATGCCTATGGCCGAGTCCTCACGCATGCGTCCCTTTCGCGAGGCAAACTCAATGCCCAACGACGAGAGTGTAGCAAAGCCCAAAGCTCCGACTATGGGGTTAATGCCTGCGTATAGCGCAATACCCAGACCGCCAAACGATGCATGAGTGATGCCGCCACTGAGAAAAACCATTCTTCGCGCCACGACATAACTACCTACTATACCGCACGTTACACCCGAAAGAATGCACGCCACAAGGGCATTCGTCAGGAAGTCATACGACAATATGTTCTCAATAGTCGACAGCATACTACAGCCTATAAACGCGCAAATTTACTTTTTTTTTACGATACTACGAAAACTTTTTTCACTTTCGTACAACTTTTTGTAACTTAGCACCCGAAAGAGCCTCCTCCACGGAGGGTTACAATAGAATTGTAAAATTGAAAAATATGACCGAAAAAAGAGTCAGTTTTCATACGTTAGGTTGCAAGCTCAACTTCTCCGAGTCGTCAACTCTCGCACGCGAATTTGAGCGTGGCGGATATCGTCGTGTCGAGCCTTCAGAGCCTACCGATGTTGCGGTAATAAATAGCTGTTCGGTAACCGAACATGCCGACAAAAAGTGCCGTAATATAATACGTAAGATACACCGCAGAAACCCCAATGCAATCATTGCGGTTACGGGGTGTTATGCCCAGCTAAAGCCCGAAGCAATTGCAGAGATTGACGGTGTGGATATAGTACTAAGCAACAACGATAAAGGCGATTTATATAAACGTGTAGTTGAGCTACAAAATAGAGATAAAACCGAGGTATATAGCTGTTCTGTCGAGGAGCTCACACGCTTCTTCCCGGCCTACTCCTCAGGCGATCGTACACGCTCGTTCCTCAAGGTGCAGGATGGCTGCGACTATAAGTGCGCATATTGCACCATTCACTACGCTCGTGGCGCGAGTCGTAACATCCCTATTGCAGATATTGTAAGCGAAGCCGAAGAGATAGCGGCTGCTGGTCAGAAAGAGATCGTTATCACAGGTGTCAACACGGGTGATTTTGGCCGTACAACGGGAGAGAAATTCATCGATTTGTTGCGGGCATTAGACAAGGTTGATGGCATTGAACGCTATCGTATATCAAGCATCGAGCCAAACCTAATAACTGACGAGATCATTGAGTTTTGCGCCGCATCACCTAAGTTTGTTCCACACTTTCATATTCCACTTCAGAGTGGCTCGACACGCATCCTCGGACTTATGCGTCGTCGTTACACTGCGGAGCGTTACCGTGAGCGCATTGCCAAGATACGCGAACTTATGCCCGACTCGTTCCTCGGTGTGGATGTCATAGTAGGCTTCCCTGGTGAGGGTGAAGAGGAGTTTATGGAGACATACCGTCTACTTGAGGAGGTAGGCGCTTCATTCCTCCACATCTTCCCATTCTCGGAGCGACCTGGTACACCCGCCGTAACCATGCCCAACAAGGTGCAATCGCGCATCTCTACCGAGCGTGTTGAACGCCTCGAAGAGCTTAGCTCGAGACTTCACAAGAGTTTCTCGAGTAGATACTTAGGCACAGAGCGCGAGGTACTATTCGAAAGCACCGATCGCAATGGTTTGATGTATGGCTATACGGACAACTATCTGCGTGTCTCAGCTCCCTATGATAGTAACCGCATTAACACCATCTGTCGTGTATATCTTGACTCTCTTGATGAAGAGGGCAATATTCGCTCGAAAATAGTTGGATAATTCACACAAAAGTATTACTTTTGTCCGAATTTTATTACAACAAACCGAGTATGTTTGAACGACTAAAAAAGATATTGAAGATAGGCTCTATCAAGCGTCGATTGCGAGTGGCGTTTATGAGTCTTATCTTGTTACTGTGTTTCTCTGGTGCCATGTCGCTCTTTGAGCTTGAGCGCGTCAGCCACGACACCGAGGAGATTTTGTTGGCAAGTAAAGGTAATGTAGATCTCGCCAGCGAGATGATTTCGGCACTCAACGAGCAGAACGATGCCATGATTCACATGGCCGTAATTGGCGGTAAAATCAACGACATTGCGCTCCACCACCGCGAGTGCGAGGAGTCTATCAGCCGTCTTACGGATGCTGTCGAGCTCGCACGCCAACGCATGAGCGAGACGGAGACACCCGCAGCCACAGACTCTCTCGTCATGTTCACCGAGAGAATTAACACCTTAGCTAAGTCGTACATCAATGGCGAGGTGCATCGTGCCATCGCCAACGACACCCTATCACTCAACACCACCCATAAGTGGTATGCCGAGAGCTACAAACCAGAGTATGTCAACGTATCGAATCAGATAACGGAGTATATGACTGGTTCGGAGAGCACGCTTGGTCCCGATGTCAACCGCCTTAGCCATACAGCACGCCGTGCCGTAACTCCCGTGTTCATATCACTTGTAGTGATGTTGGTCGTAGTGTTGATGTTTTACTACTTCCTCAGCCACTACTTCATCGCACCAGTGTTACGCATCAACCGCGCGTTGGGCGAGTATCTGCGTTACAGAATCCCTTTTGATGGTAATATCCCATGTCGTGACGAGATACAGGCTCTCCGCGACCGCATCGCAGGGTTAATATCAAAACAACGATAACCACACATCAGCGATGAGGGGACACGTCGTCATACGAT
>CALBKP010000041.1 GCA_937895825.1 uncultured Alistipes sp.
CGAGTGCCTTCGTAGCTCCACAATAACGAGACGGATTACTACTCAGCTGCACTCCATGTTTTACTATTTATCTTTGTCGCCCAGCATCTTAGCGAGATTAGCTATGCGATAGATGGCGGACACGCTCAATATAGCCGATACAAACCATAGGATCCAGCCTTGAGCATCTACGGGCATCCACTCTGCCATGCAATATACGACCGCAAGACCAAGCAATACGGCACTTATGACGATACTTATTATAACTCTAATCTTCTGCTTCATATACCACTAACCGTTGAGCAAATTATTTTTCATATAGCTGAGTCGCTTGATTCGTTTAAGGTTTCTAATCTGAAACACAATATCAAATATGCAACCGACGGCAATCAAGACTCAAAGACAGAACCTACCCCATCTGATAGACTCATGAGGTACTACAAAAAGTAACCCGAATAAGGTCTGCACAAGACACAACGCCAAAGAGCTTACTACTAAACGTGCCACTACCTTAAATCACATCACCTCTAATGTCCTTATCTTCATAATTGCCCACTATTTAGTCATTATGCTCCGCTTCTGGCAAGTCCTTTATCGACACATCGCGTCCCTTCTCGCGCTCGAAGTGCTCCAACGGATTCTCGTTCCACTCGCTCCACTCCCTACGGCGACGCACAATGTCGATAGCCTCATAGATAGCGTTACGCATAGACTGCTCGTCAGCAACGCCCTTACCTGCAATGTCATACGCCACACCGTGATCGGGCGACGTACGCACCTCGGCAAGCGATGCTGTAAAATTAACACCATTGGGTGTTAGGGTCTTAAACGGCGCTAAGCCCTGGTCGTGATACATCGCAAGGATAGCGTCATAGTGCTTGAATTGTCCCGAAGCAAAGAAGCCGTCGGCAGCAAAGGGTCCAAATGCCAAAATATCCCTCTCGTAGGCCTCAACGATAGCGGGTTTTATGATCTCCGTCTCCTCCTCACCAAGCAGGCCACCATCGCCAGCGTGGGGATTAAGTGCAAGGACAGCGATACGCGGACGTACCACTCCGAAGTCCTCGCGCATAGAGGCATTCATCTGCATAATACGCTCTACGATAAGCTCCTTCGAGAGTCGCTCGGTAACCTTCGACACGGGCACATGTATCGTAACAAGTCCCACACGCATAAGCTCCGAGGTCATAATCATCAGCGGCTCGCCATCGAGTTCCTTAGCCAGAAACTCCGTATGGCCAGTGTATGTGAAATCGGGGCTCTGAATCATCTCCTTGTCGATAGGAGCCGTCACAAGCGCATCAATATCACCCTCCTTAAGATCGTCGATAGCACTGCGTAGTGCCGCTGCAGCAGCCTCGCCACCAGTCTTCGAGGGCTGACCTGGCGTGACAGATAGCTCTTTTGGGCCACACTCCACCAGGTTTACACGTCCATCAGCGGCATAGCTTGCACTCTCGACAATGTTAAACTTCACAGGCTCATACTCCTTCAGGGCCTTAGCATAGAACGCAGCAGCCTTGCTCGAACCATATACCACGGGGGTACACAACTCCGCAACACGGCTATCGGACAATATCTTGAGGATAATCTCCCAGCCAACACCGTTGGTGTCACCCTGAGTGATACCTATTTTTAGTTTTCTGCTCATATTGTTACATCATTTCAACCTACAAATATACAAAAAGTTGCGCATAATGCAAAATTTGAGCAAAGAATTATTATCGGTAGAGGGTATTAGTGTGAAGTTATAGTGAGATTAGAGAATTTATGGAGCTTAAGGAATTTATGAACAGAGCTATCAAAAGACACATTATACCCACTAAACTCATTATCGCACACTATTCGCCACTAATCAACAGTTATAAACAATTGTAAACACATGTATCACAACCCCTTACGCTTGATAATCCACGCCATAGCTCGGTATATTCCATCGACTATAGAACGTATAAACACGGGGAGAGCATTAAGCACCCTAAGACGACGCAATTGTCGGCGCGAACGACGTGTAAAAGCAAATATCTTAGCCGTGCGGCGGGCATCTTCCGTACCTCCGCGCACCGACTGCGTGATAGCCTTACCGAGGGCTATACGTGCTATATATTCGTTGAGCGTAGCATCCTGCTCTGTTGAATAGAGCTCCTCAATGGAGTGGTCGCTCTGCTCCGAGCGATAGATCGAGGCTGAGCGATTCGAGGCCTCGCGCGAGTATCGCACGAGCGACATCGTCGAGAAGCAGAACTTTGCCCCTCGTTTAAGCATGCTCACCCACAACCACTGATCCTCACCGATACGCATACCCTCGGGGAAGCCACCAACAGCCGTGACCGCCTCCTTACGGAGCGTTGCCGTAGAGGGAATTATCGGATAGCGACCGCGCAATGCCTCCTCCGCTGGGTTTATATATCCCTCCACGGTAGGTACAGGGGCAGCAACGCGCTCACTGCCATTGACTATATCAAATGCCGTAGCATAGGCATCCGCATCGGGGTAATACTCCATCAAGCGGCACACCTCGGCAATATATCCCGAGAGCCACCAATCGTCGGCATCGAGTAGTGCAACGTAATCACCCTTAGCCTCCTCGATACCACGGTTACGTGCGGCACTAACTCCGCTATTTTTCTGAGTAATAAGGCGTATCCCAGCATCGGGGCACTCCTTAATAAGTCGTTCGACAATAGCCCCTGAGCCATCTGTCGAGCCATCATCCACGACGATAATCTCGCACGGCGAGAGACTCTGCTCCACAACCGAGCGTAGCGCACGCTCAACCTCTGCCACCTTATTATATAGCGGCATCACAACAGATATGCGTTCCGACTCATCTGTTGTCATACGCCCACCAAAGCTGAGTTGCTCGGGGGCATGGTTAAGACGCTTATCCTCGGGCAGCCACTTCTGTATATCGCCATAGTGGTTACGCAGGTATGTCTCAAGATCCGAGGGAGCCCACACCTCCATATCGCCAAACTTGCGACGCTCAGGATTCTCGATAGCCTGCACCGAGATCATATCCTTAGGCATACGCACGATATTGTAGCGCGAAGCCTGCGTATCGTTATAGCGCGTAAGTTCACAATGTAGACGATTGTATATCTGCTCCTTACTCATAAAGGCCGTGACAAGTCGAATGGCTGCACACGACAGCAGGCTCTTAGGCATAACAACGCCGTTATTTGCTCTACCAAACCAACGCCATAACCACACGCTCTTTGCCGTGAAGCAGTTTACCCAGAAGCGCACGCGCGAACGTTGCTTACGCTCCAAACTACGATTATCCGGGATGCGGTCGTAGGGAAATATATCAATATAGATACCATCTTCGATGGGTAGTCCCACCCACTCGCTCTCTACGAAGCGAGTGCCACACTTACGCACCTTAGCAAAATAGAAGGGGGTATCGGGCTCGGTGGTAAACTCCTGGAGGTGGTAATCCTTGGCAAGGAGCGCAGGAGCCTCCCGAAGGAAACGTTCGTAGTTCTCGCGTGTCATACCAAGGTCTATATCGTCGTCCCACGGCACGATGTCGTCGAAAAAGTGGGCACCGATAGCCGTACCTCCCTGTATAAAATATGGGATACCAGCCACGTCGCACACACGAATAACCTCGCGCATAACGTCCATAAGTTCCGCATGCAGGCGGCGTAGTATGTCACTATTATACTTCATTACATATCGTGTACAAGAAGGTTGCAACCACGTATATCGCTACCAGCAATGCGCCCCTCAATCATAAAGCTACCATCATCAAAAACTCGCCCCATATCCTGCGTCTGGATAAAGGCGCACGAGTGTATATTGGCAAGGTCGATAATATCTATACCACCACGCATACCCACAGGGTTATGGTCAAAGGGGTCATTTACGTCACGAACGAGCACACGCATCCACCCTGGGGCACGGAAGATACCCTCGCCTGAGGAGTAGGCCTGCGACGTAAGCTCAGCCATGCCATACTCCGAGTGAATCCTCTCCACGCCAAAGCCCCGACATAAGATCTCGTGAAGCTCGCTCTTGGCTATCTCCTTACGACGACCCTTCATTCCGCCCGTCTCCATAACTATCGTATCGCGTAGCTTGGGTGCATACTGCTCGGCCAAGTCCCATAGAGCATAGCTCACGCCGAGCAGAATTTTAGGCTTTGTATCAGCCTCCATATCGGCGATAAGACGGTCATAATCATTTAGGTAAAACCCACCTGAGCCAGCCCTGCGTATCAACTCATCGACCATAAACACCAGCGACGAGCCCTCACGCTCCAAGTAGCTCGGCAGCAGACCATAGATACTCCATTCCGAGGGGTCGCCATAGAAACGCTCGAAGGCAGCAAGAAAGGTGCGCCGGTAGTCATCAAGCGAGGCCATCAGATGGCGCGAAGCCACGGTAGAGCCCGTATTCGACGAGGTAAAGATAACCTCAGGGGGATTCTCACCCGAATAGACATCCTCACTCTTAAACAGCTCGATGGGGAGCATAGGTATCTCCTCGACACATGTAACTACGTTAGGTTCAACACCAAGCAGCTCTACATAACGACGATATGGAGCACAATGCTTAGCCTGGAAACGAAAGAGCTCCAGTGCCCGCGACGTAAAAGTATCGACACTATCCGTTGCAAGTATATCGTCAATAGTTACCATACACATTCCTAAAATAGTAATCCCGACAAAGTTAATAAAATTATCGTGACACAACCAAAAATATAGAGCGATTATTTTATAGGTATAAAAAAAAGAGTACCTTTGCGGAAGAAACAAACATCTGTGAGATATGCTAAGATTTAAGACTATTATTGCAATGATGATGCTTGCAGCAGCAGCTATCGTTGCGGGTTGTGAGAGCGGAGAAGAGACTAACACAGGCGGTGTACCCAACGTAATACTCGACCGCTACGAGTTAAATGTTGACGGCAATGGCGGCGACATGTCCATCTACTACGGCGTGGAGAATGCCATCAAGGGCGAGAAGCCCGTGGTGAAGAGTACTGCCGACTGGATAACACCCCTTGAGGTGGAGTCCACAAAGATTGTACTCCGTGTGGCAACGAACAACGACCCCGAGCAGCGTCAGGCCATTGTCAATGTCACATATAAGAATATGAAGCAGCCCATAAGAATATATGTAACACAGGACAAAGCTATGCTCAACTGGTTCAGCTTCGAGGTATCGGACATTACATACAAGAGCTGCACCGTACGTTACACTCCAACAGATAAGACGATGCAGTATATGGCCAATGTCATCGACCGCGAGTACTTCAACTACTCGGGTGTGAGCACCGAGGAGGCATTTATACAGGCCGAGATGAGCAACTACCTCACTGTTGCCAAGCATTACGGCATGACCCTTGAGGAGCTTATGCAAAACACCACACCACAGCTTATCTATACCGATGAGGCGGTACGCACATTTGACGGCATGCAACATGGCGGCAAATATGTGGTTTACAGCTATGGAGTAACATTTAGCGACAATAGCTACGATGTGACAACGCCAATACACTACACTCTTGTTGAACTCCCCATGCCCACATTCTACGACGTTAACTTCCGTCTCCAGACGAAGGTAGAGTCAACAGGGTCGGCAATACTCACCATCTCACCCAAAGACTGGGATGGATACTACAACGTGCAGATAGCCCCCGACGACTCGCTCTACTATGTTAACCCTGGCGAGACTACCGATGCTTTTGTGATACGCGCTCTTGCCAACGCCTTCTACAACAATGCTCGCTCGTATATGGTGCAGGGTAACAGTGCCGAAAAGTATATGAGCTCGCATTGTTACATAGGCGAGCAGCGTCTGAGCCTACAACTCGAACCTGGCAAGCGATATATGATCATCGTCTTTGCCGTAGAGTCCGAGGATGGCGCTATACCCGTTATGCGCTCGATGCCATCAATCGACCACATAAGATAGCCTTGATACATTCAACCTCCCCAAACAAGCAACATGCAACGTTTTATTCTATGTGCCATACTGGGAGTTTCTATTGTTATAGGCTGCACAAAAGAGCCCCCTACATCTGATAGCATAGCAGTAATCACCCCCGAAACATTGAGCCTTGAGGCGGCAGCGAGCGGTGGCTCTTACACCCTCGCCTACGAGATAGAGAACCCAATCTCGGGAGCACCCCTTGTGGCCGAAGCCGACAAGGAGTGGGTATATGATGTTGACGCCACCGTAGCGGGCATAGTGAGTTTCACCGTGCTCTGCAACGATACTGCCGAGCCACGCGAAGCGATCATCACACTACGCTATCCATCAGCTGAGATTTTTCCCGAGGTTAAGGTTCAGCAGGCTGGCATTACCGAGGATCAGCTGACAATTAACATTACGAACATTGACTACTCCGAATGTACGGCCAAGATTTCGCCCATTAACAATGAGATGCAATATGTCGTTATGATGGCCGAGAAGTCGTACTTCGAGACGGCAGGCATCGTTGATGCCCGCAGCCTTATAGAGACTGACGAGAGCCGTTTCCGTAGCCTTATGACCGAGAGCGACAGTCTCGAGGAGTTTCTCCAAAAGAGCAACATAGCACGTAAGGGTGAGTGTACGCAGCGTTGGGAGGATATATCTCCGGCAAAGGAGTATGTCATCTACACCTACGGCATATCTATCATAGATGACACCTATCATCGTACGACCCCTATATACTACAATGTGATAGGCTCACGTCTGCCTGAGCGTCGCGACATCGGATTCGACGTGGAGGTTGCGGGCGATAGCGTGGAGGTTAGCGTCACCGTCACACCACGTGACTGGAGTGGATATTATATGGTGCAGTTTGTTGAGGATAGCGAGGCGGGATTTATCCCCAAGGGGACACCCTTCACCGAGGAGAATGAAATAGCCCTCGCCGAGTCGTTCTTCTACCTTGCCGACCACCTATACTACTTCGAGGAACTTAGTGCCGAGGAGATTATGCAGCAGCTCGGCTACAAGGGCGAGGCCGAATTTACCAAGTCGCTCAACGCCAACCACCGCTATATGGCTCTTATCTATGCCATAGATTCCGACAACGGAAATGTACCCATGGTGGTATCAAAGCCCGTGGTTGAGTACTTCACAACGGGT